>JAIXZQ010000243.1 GCA_027489475.1 Methylophilus sp. | reverse complement strand
GGCAGCAACTAATAAAAACGTGGGTATGGTCTTGGCACACGCCCCCGCCCACGGCAAACGCTTGTGCTGCCGAGGTATCCGCCTGTGTCAGGCCAGATTGATAGGGCATGTGTGCGCGAATCGCATGCATCAAGGCGAGCGGTGTGAAATGAGCAAATGCAGCGGCAAAGGCCTGCAAGGCGGCATCTGCTTGCGTCAGGGCGGTTTGCCGTAAAAACAGTGCGGGGGGCAACGCGTCTTGCAAGCGCTCGACTGGGTGGGTCTCGACTTCGCCGCTCACCGCAATGGTCAGTGCCTGATGCGTTTGGCTCAGCACCAGCGTATGCGCGCAGTTGCCATAGGCATCGATAGCCTCGTCAGTCTCCCCCGCCGCTTGATGCTGCCACCGCATCACCGTTTGCTGCGGACTGCTGCGTGGGGTTAGCCGCAGATGCAGTATGCTGTATGGCACCGCCTCTGCATAGGCATAGCAAGTCAGATGATAGATACGCAAGCGCATCAGCGTGATTCCTTAGGGCTGACGCGTGACCCGCTCACGGTCTTTTTGCATGGTTAGGTGGGCATGGTTAAAAAATTGCGCTGAATTTCTTCACCCAAGGTGCGATTTGCCAAAATAAATTCATCCAAAAACGCATGCACCCCAGTTTTAACTATCTCCAGCATGCGCCCATAATGCAGCCGTGCGTGCATTTGCCCAGCCAGCCGAACAGCTTCGGTCTGTCGGCTACCCGCCACTTGCCGCAAAATTGGCATAATCTCGGCATAGCAGGCATGCAGTGAGCGCGGCATATCTTCTCGTAAAATCAGCAGTTCAGACACTTTGACGGGTTCGATGGCGTCGCGATAGACCTTTTGGTAGGCTTGAAAGGCCGACACCGAGCGCAATACGGCACTCCATTCGTAATAATCCACCGCGCCTTCATTGGCTTCTTGTATCGGCATCAAGGTGGCATATTTCACATCAAGCAGGCGCGCGGTGTTGTCTGCCCGTTCCATAAATGTGCCCAAGCGCACAAAGCTAAACGCCTCATCGCGCAACATGGTGCCAAAACACACGCCTCTAAACAGATGCGAACGGCTTTTCACCCACTCGCAAAACGCGCTTAAGCCCGATTGCGTTAAGTCTTGCTGGATAAATTGTCCAAATTCCAGCCACAGTGTATTCATGTTTTCCCAGGTTTCAGTGGTCATGGCCACCCGCACCGCCCGGGCATTTTCGCGTGCACTGCGCAACGAGCTATAAATGCTAGATGGGTTTTGGCTATCCATCACCAAGTGCTGAATGACATTGGCGGCTTGGATGCTGGAATAGCTGCGGTCGTAAATCTCGCGGATGCCGGCAATTTCCAGCACGCTGTCCCACAAGGTCAATTCATGGCTGCTTTCTGTGGGCAGCAAGGACATGTGATACGTCACATCCAGCACACGGGCCACGTTTTCAGCGCGCTCGATATAGCGTGCCATCCAATACAAATGGTCTGCAGTCCGGCTTAACATAGCACCCCCTCTTGCTGTTGCAGCATGCTTGTTATCGAGGCTGGCGCGTTTTCCAGCGTCACATCGTCTCTTTCAAGGACCCAGGTATCTTTGGTGCCGCCGCCTTGTGACGAGTTAACCACCAGCGAGCCTTGCTTGAGCGCCACCCGTGATAAGCCGCCCGGCACCACGCTGACGGCTTTTCCAGACAAAACAAAAGGCCTTAAATCCACATGTCGCGGCGCAATGCCTTGGTCAACCAAGGTGGGGCAGGTTGAGAGCGCCAAGGTGGGTTGGGCGATGTAATTGTCAGGTTTGGAAACGATGCGCAGTCTAAACTCCTCAATCTCTTGCTTGCTTGCTGTCGGCCCAACCAGCATGCCGTAGCCACCTGAGCCTTGTACCTCTTTCACCACCAGCTCAGGCAAATGCGCCAACACATAGGCCAAGTCGTCTTCTTTGCTCAATTGGTAAGTCGGCACATTTTGCAAAATCGGCGATTCACCGAGATAAAACTTAATCATCTCTGGCACATACACATAGGTTGCCTTGTCATCCGCCACCCCGGTGCCGACGGCATTCGCGAGGGTGACGCCGCCATTACGATACACCGACAGCAGGCCAGGCACGCCTAACAATGAGTCTGGCTTAAACACCAAAGGATCAAGAAAATCGTCGTCTATCCGACGGTAGATAACATCGACCCGCTGTGGGCCTTGTGTGGTGCGCATATAGACAGCGTTGTTGCGCACAAATAAATCCTGTCCCTCGACCAACTCTATGCCCATTTGCTGCGCCAAGAAGGCATGTTCAAAATACGCGCTGTTGTAGGCCCCGGGCGACAGCAACACCACGGTGGGGTCACTGATGCCCGTTTGTGCCACCGAGCGTAGATTGTTTAACAATACGCTGGGGTAATGCTCTACCGGTGCAATCGGATATTTGCGGAACAAGTCAGGAAACAGCCGCATCATCATCTTGCGGTCTTCTAGCATGTAAGAGACGCCGGAAGGCGTGCGTAGATTGTCTTCCAGCACATAAAATTGCGATTCGCTGGTGCGCACCAAGTCAATGCCCGCGACATGCGCATACACCTGGTTGGGCACATTGACGCCGACCATTTCGGGGCGAAACTGTGCATTGCTGAGCAGGCTGTTGGGGACGATGCCCGCGCGGATAATCTCTTGGTCGTGGTAGAGATCATGCAAAAACATATTCAATGCGCGTACCCGTTGTACCGCGCCTTTGGACAGGTGTGCCCACTCACTGGCAGAAATCAAGCGTGGAATCACATCAAATGGAATCAGTCGTTCAGCGCCATCTTCTTCGCCATAGACATTAAAGGTAATGCCTACCCGCCTAAACAGCAGTTCTGCCTCAGCCCGTTTGGCAGCCAGTTGTTGGGTGGGCACGCCTGCTAGCCAGCGCTGATAGGCGAGATAAATGCCACGGAGAGAATTGCCGTAGCCTTGCATTTCATCAAAAAATTGTTTGGCCGTTTGCGTCATTGCGGCACCTTTAGCTTCGATTGGTCACATTGTTTAACAGCAAACGCTGTGCCAGCCCATAAACCTTTATGAAAACATGGACTTAAGTGTTTTTTGTTCGTCTAGAAAAACAAAACGCACCATTCAGGTGCGTTTGTGTTTATCAGTTTTGGTGCATGCGACGCTTATCGCATTCGCCTTATTCAATATTTTGTATCTGCTCGCGCATTTGCTCTATCAACACTTTGAGTTGCATGGAGACTTGGGTGGTTTCGATGGCTACAGATTTAGAGCCCAAAGTATTGGCCTCGCGGTTCATCTCTTGCATTAAAAAATCTAGCTTTTTACCGACCGGGCCACCGGCTGCCAGTATCCGGTCCATCTCGACAATGTGCGCTTGCAAGCGGGACAGTTCTTCATCGACATCTATACGTTGCGCGAACAGCACCATTTCTTGACGTACCCGGTCATCATCGGCTTGCAGCGCTTCGCGCAATTTGGCTGATAACTTATCTTGATGCTGGGCGATGACTTGCGGCATCAGCGGCAGCACCAAGGCCACTTGCTCGCGCACACCTTGCAGCCGGTCTAGCAACACTTGTTTGAGTTTGCTGCCTTCGCGTTGTCGGGCGGCAATCAGTTCGTCTATCGCTTGCTGTAAGCCTTGTTGCAAGGTCTGACCCAGTGCTTCGGCATCCACATGCTCGCTCTGGCACACGCCGGGCAGGGTTAAGACCTCCAACAGATTAATTGGCTGACTCTGTGGAAAATGCGTCTGCAACGCGGCCAAGGTGTCAGCCACCTGCGTCACCATGGCAGTGTTTAGGCGCAGTTGGCTGGCGGCCTGTTCGCTTTTGAGTTGCATGCGACACTCCACCTTGCCACGTCCTAAACGCGCCTGACACTGCTCGCGCACCATGGCTTCATATTGGCGCAGACTGTCGTCGATTTTGACATTCAGCTCTAAATAGCGGTGATTGACTGCACGCAATTCGATCACACACACGCCGCCTGCAAAGCGTCGTTCGACCGCGGCAAAGCCGGTCATGCTCAAAATGCTGGGCCGCATCGCAGTCTGCGCTGTGGCGTCTGGCATGGGTGAGGGGGCGGTGAGGGGTGCAGTCATGACTTGGCTCCAAGAGAGGCCTTGATTGTATCAAATGCCTGCCCTTGTCGGGCAAGCGCCTGTCAACCGCAGCGCAAAAAGCAAGATTTACAGCGCGACCCTTCATTTATGGCGTTTGTTTGCCGTTATGCTTAAAGTGAAACTCGCCAAACATTATGATTTTGCCTTGCCGGTAGGCACGGTGCTGCACGACTACACCATTACACGGGTGCTGAGTCTGGGCGGCTTTAGCGTGGTCTACTTGGCCAAAGACGCGCAAAAAACCACCGTCGCCATCAAGGAGTATATGCCTGTCACTTTGGCCGAGCGGGATGGCGATACGCATATTCGCTCCAATGGAAAAAACGAAGCGGCCTATAAACACGGCATGAAATGTTTTTTTGAAGAAGGGCTGGCACTGGCGAATATTGAGCACAAAAACATTGTGCGGGTGAAAAACTTTTTTCGCGCCAACAGCACCGTCTACATGGTGATGAAATATGAGCGCGGCAAGTCTTTGCAGGATTACATCACCTCGCTGAGTCATCCCGTACCAGAGACATTTCTCATCCGCATGTTTGTTGAGCTGCTCAACGGGCTGCGCGAGGTGCATAGCCGAAAACTGTTGCATCTGGATATCAAGCCAGCGAATATTTATATCCGTTTAGATGGCTCACCCGTATTGCTGGATTTTGGCTCCGCGCGACAGGCCTTGTCTGAGGTGACGTTGGCGCCCACTTACACACCGGGCTTTGCGCCACCTGAGCAATATATGGACCGCAAACATTTGGGCCCGTGGAGTGATATCTACAGCATCGGTGCCAGTTTATATGCCTGCATGCAACGCAGTTCGCCGGTGGCGGCTAACTTACGGCTCAAACAAGACACCTTGGTGCCTGCCATCGAGTTGGGGCGTGAAATTTATTCAGAAAAACTGCTTACCTTGATAGATGAGTGTATGCAGTTGGATTATCTGTTGCGGCCACAAAGCGTATTTTCATTGCAGAAAAAAATGATCAATATTCCCTTGGTGGCAGACAGCAGAGGCTCTTTGGTGGATAAAATACTCAAAGTATTGACCAAACCCTTATGAAATTTACCATCGCACAAGGCAGCCGCCAGGGCCCGCGCCCCTATAATCAGGACAGATTGGCTTATGCCTATCATAGGCACGCGGTGTTTATGGTGCTGGCCGATGGCATGGGGGGCCACCAACATGGCGATGTGGCGGCTGAGATTGCCGTCAAAAGTTTGATTGAAGCGTTTCAACGCGAATCGCAGCCTATGATTGTGCAGCCCGCGCAGTTTCTGCGTGATCAAATTGCACGCGCACATAAGGTGATTGAGAGTGTGCGCTTACAAAAAGGCTTGCAGGAGTCGCCACGTACCACCATTGTCGTGGCCTTGATACAGCACAATAAATTGTTTTGTGCCCATGTGGGCGATTCTCGCGCCTATCTCTATCGCAATGGCCTGGTGGAATATCAAACACAGGACCATTCTGTGGTGCAGTCGCTGTTGCGCGAAGGCAAAATTGCTGCGCATGAAGTCGATGTGCATCCGCACCGCAACAAAATCTACAACTGCGTAGGGGGTGAACGTCCGCCACAGGTGGAGTTGACTGCACCGTTGCCATTGCGCGAAGGCGATGTGGTCTTGCTGGGTTCCGACGGCGTTTGGAATGTGGTAAACGAACTCAATATGGCTCAGCACATGCTGGCTGCAGATATCAACGATGGCGTCAAACGCCTGCTCGACGATGCCGATGCCGCCAGTCTGACGGTCGGCGATAATATGAGCGCAGTGGCCTTGCAATGGGGACAGCGTATCGCGACGCCGCTGACCATCTCGACATTGGATTTGCCGGTGGATGTCACCACCACCATGATGAATGAGACCAACGCCACGCCCAGCCCCTACGCCCTAGACCTGACCGACGATGAAATTGAAAAAGCCATCGCCGAGATTCAAGAAGCGCTAGGCAGAACCCGCCAACACCTCAAATAATCCTGCGCAACGCTGTAAAATAACTGGGATAATACCGGTTTAGCAACGCGGCATTTGGCTTGAACCCACTGCCCGCAACGCCGCCCCCATGGGTGCGATTAACCTGAGAAAGCCCAACCATGATTAGACCTAGTCAGCGCGCCTATGACGAATTGCGCGCCGTAGAACTCATACGCCATTACACCAAGCATGCCGAAGGCGCTGTGCTGGTTAAATTTGGCGATACCCATGTGATTTGTACCGCCAGCGTCGAAGAAAAAGTGCCTGGTTTTTTGAAAGGTAAAGGTCAGGGTTGGGTGACAGCCGAATATGGCATGTTGCCGCGTTCAACCGGCAGTCGCATGGACCGTGAAGCGGCCAAAGGCAAGCAGAGCGGCCGTACACAAGAAATTCAGCGCTTGATTGGCCGCAGCCTGCGTGCCGTCATCGATTTAGAAAAGCTCGGTGAACGCACCATCCATTTTGATTGCGACGTTATTCAGGCCGATGGCGGCACCCGTACCGCCAGCATTACGGGTGCCTATGTGGCCATGGTCGATGCTGTGAATACTTTGCTGAGTAAAGGCTTGCTCAGCGAGAGCCCACTCCGTGAAGCGGTGGCCGCCATCTCGGTAGGCGTCTACCAATGGCAGCCTGTACTCGACCTCGACTATGTTGAAGATTCAGACTGCGATACCGATATGAATGTGGTTATGACGGCCAGCGGCGGCTTTGTCGAGATTCAGGGCACCGCCGAAGGCGCGCCGTTTGCGCGCGAAACCATGCAGCAGATGTTAGATTTAGCCAGCCATGGCATCCGCAATTTGATCAGCTTGCAACAAAAAGCACTGGCGGGTGGTTAGCCATGGCTACGCCGTTTTCTCGCTTGGTGATTGCCAGCGGCAACCATGGCAAGATACGTGAAATCGCCCATGTGCTTTCGCCTTTAGGCATTGAAGTCTTGCCACAATCGCAATGGCAGGTGCCCGAGTGTCCTGAACCATACGGCACCTTTATCGAAAATGCGCTGGCCAAAGCCCGGCATGCCAGTCAACATACAGGCTTGCCAGCCTTGGCCGATGATTCTGGCCTGTGCGTGCCAGCCTTGAATGGCGCCCCTGGGGTGATTTCTGCGCGCTATGCAGGCCCCACACCGGCCAATAGTCTGCTGACGCAAGACGAGCGCAACAACGACAAACTGTTGAGTGACATGGCGCGTATCAGCGACCGCCGTGCCTATTTTTATAGCGTCTTGGTACTGTTGCGTCACCCGCAAGATCCGCAGCCTTTGATTGCGGATGGCCTTTGGCAAGGCGAGATTTTGCGCGAATTTAGAGGCAGTGACGGCTTTGGCTACGATCCGCTGTTTCTTGACCAGCAAAGCGGTAAAACCGTGGCAGAATTGCCGTTAGAAATTAAAAGCCAGCGCAGTCACCGTGGCCAAGCCTTGGCCCGCCTGCTGCAACAGTTAGACAGAACAGCGAACTGAGAGTACGACCATGCAGAATGAATGGCCAAAATGGGTAAGAGATGATGGCTCGGTTGTGTCTTGCACCGAAAAAGTCAAAGTCATGGCTGAAAACTTTGATGAACTCAAACAAATCGCCCAAGACGCGTTGGAAGATGGTTTGCTGATGGAAGTCAGCGAGCAGCAGATGCGTGCAGCCCTGCACGCGCTGGTGGACCAACTGATTAATCCCTATCACAAGCCTTAGTCATCCGGCCGCCGTTGCGGCCCTCCCCATGCAAGCAGGAGCCTCTTCATCAGCACAGCAGATTTTGCAACAGGTGTTTGGCTATCAGCACTTTCGTCAGCAGCAACAGGCGATCGTCGAACATGTTATCGCAGGGCAAGATGCATTGGTGCTGATGCCTACCGGTGGTGGCAAATCGCTGTGTTACCAGATTCCCGCCTTGGCCCGCGAAGGCCTAGCGATCGTGGTCTCACCCTTGATTGCGCTGATGCAAGATCAGGTCGAAGCGCTGCAACAACTGGGCGTGAATGCAGCCTTTCTCAATTCGAGTTTAAGTGCTGAAGACAAT
>JAIXZQ010000162.1 GCA_027489475.1 Methylophilus sp. | reverse complement strand
TGTGTGCAACGCTTGCATGAGATTCAAGCGCTAGGGATTAAGATTTCAATTGATGATTTTGGCACGGGCTATTCTTCACTAGCCTATTTAAAACAATTGCCGATTGATACCTTGAAGATAGACCGCTCTTTTATTGCCGAACTGGTGACCAATGCCAATGATGCAGTCTTGGTGCGCACCATGATAGGCATGTCGCATGAATTGGGCTTAAAAGTGGTGGCAGAAGGCGCTGAGACCTTGGCACAAGTCAATCTGCTCAGAAGAATGCATTGTGATGAAGTGCAAGGCTACTATTTTAGCCAAGCGATGATGGCGGACAAGGTGACTGACTACGTGAACGCCTTTCAACCAGCCAACAGTTTGCAGGACAAGGCGGATGACAAGGTGCACTCGATTTTATTGGTCGATGACGAAGCCAATATCACCGCTGCAATCAAACGTCTGTTGCGGGGTGAGCGCTATCGGGTGTTTACCGCTAATAGCGGTCAGCAAGGTCTAGAAATCATGGCGCAACATGCTATTTCTGTGGTGATTTCTGACCAGCGCATGCCTGAAATGACAGGCGTAGACTTTTTACGCATTGTCAAAGTCCTGTATCCAGACACCATCCGTATCGTACTCTCCGGCTACACAGATTTACGCTCAATTACGGATGCCATCAATGAAGGGGCAATCTATAAGTTCCTCACCAAGCCGTGGGAAGACGAAGTATTGCTACTGAATATTCGCGAGGCTTTTCAGTTGTATGCGCTCAAACAAGATAATCAACGCCTGACCGAACAGGTCAAGCAAACCAATCGCGAATTATCCATGCTGAACAAAGACTTGGAAAAATATGCCATCGTCAAAATGGAGGAAACCCGGCGCAGCATCAATGCTTTGCAAGTGTTTCACGACATCATCCATACGTTTCCGCTGGCCATGGTAGGCATTGATCAAGAAGGCTTGATTGTGATGGATAACCCCCAAGCCGTCAGCTTATTTTCAACCAATGGCCTATCGATGGTGGGATGCATGGCCGATGAGTTTCCGCACTTGCACTACGACACGCTCAAGCAGTTGCATGGGCTTGATGAGTGTATGTTGTCCTTGCCGCAGCAGCAACACTTTCGTGCCATTTGCCAGCCTGTGAGCCCGATTGCCGACGTGGGGCGCACTTACTTTTTTATCCCGGCCCAGGGTGTGCCTAGCGCAACAGGAGGTGCATCATGAGCCGCCTCATTACTGAACATGCGCTTCAGCAGCAGCTTAAAGCGCTGCCTTCATTGTCTGGTGTGGCCCTCGAAATCCTGCAAAGCATGGATGATGACTGGATAGATACAGGCACCTTGAGTAACAAGATTGCCAATGACATTGGCATTGCCTCACGCGTCATGCGGGTGGCTAATTCGCCGTTTTTTGGCTCGTCTGGCCAGATTGGCTCGCTGAAAGAGGCCACTTTATTATTGGGCTTTGACAGTGTGCGCGGGCTGGTGACTTCGGCGGCCTTGATTCAGGCATTCCCCTCTACGCTGGAGGGCTTTAATGTAAAAGCCTTTTGGGCACATGGCTTACACATTGCCGTCTGCGCAAAATGTTTGGCCAAAGCCACCCATCTTGAACCCGAAACCGCATTCACCGCTGGGCTGCTGCATGACATCGGACTGCTGATGATGGCATTGATAGACCCTGACAGCATGCAAGGCATCCAGCCGGAAGAGGGCAGTGCGGCCTCGTTAAAGCGGGAGATTGAAGTCTATGGCATGCATCATGCGCGGGTGGGGGGATTGGTGTGCAACTACTGGCATTTACCGACACAGATTGCAGAGGCCATCAGTCATCATCATGATGCCATGCGTGCGTTTACATCGCCGCACCCAGACATGCTAGATGTGATTTATGTCGCCAGTTTGTATGCTGAATACAATCAACACGAGGCGAGCTACTCGCCCTATCAAAAAGAATTTATCGAGCAGGCAGAAAAACGCTTAGGCATTGATGAGTTGGTGTTGCAGCCATTGGTGCATGACATTGAGCAATTGTATGACGCTGCCCAGTTGATGATTAGGGAGTAAATGTCATGCTAGAGTCTATGCAACCCGCCGCTTTATCAGCAGAACCTGCGTCCTCGCAGGCCTATGGCTTGGTCAATCTCAATTACGCAGAACGTGAGATTTTTAAAGACGATAACCGACTGAACAGCATTTTGGCGTCTTTGAATGATGTGGTGTGGTCAATCGAAACCAATAACTTTAGCACCACCTATATGAGTCCAGCGGCCCAGCGGTTTTATGGCTGGCCGGCAGAAAAGTTTTATCAAAGCCCAAGCTTTTGGCTGGACTTGGTGATTGAAGAAGACCGTGAGTATTACCTCAGCGAATTGTTTAATATTTTTGAAAAAGGCCTGCTCGAGTTTCAATACCGTATCCGCTGTGCAGATGGCGCCATCAAGATTATCCGCGACCACATCACGGTTTGTTATGACGCCCAACAAGTGCCTTTTCGTATTGATGGCATTTCGCATGACATCACCCAACAGGTGGAAACACAAAACGCTATCAAGCAACGTAATCAAGAACTGAAAGAAGCCAACAAGCAGCTTCAGGCCTTGCAAAACCAACTGTTGCAATCTGAAAAAATGGCCTCTATTGGCCAGCTCGCGGCCGGCGTGGCACATGAAATCAACAATCCCATCGGCTATGTGTATTCTAATTTGGGCACCCTTGAACGTTATCTGGCTGATATTTT
>JAIXZQ010000103.1 GCA_027489475.1 Methylophilus sp. | reverse complement strand
TTTTTTGTGCGTTGGTGGTGGGCGATTTTCGGGACGCTGGGCGGGAGTTTGTGGTTCTTTTTTTACACCTGGAAGCGCTCCGAATCATTGCAAGCCACCATGGATCGCCTGATGCTGCGCTTACCGGTATTCGGTGAAATCATCCGCAAAGCCACCATTGCCCGCTATGCCCGCACCCTGTCTACCATGTTTGCCGCTGGCGTCCCCTTGGTTGAAGCCTTAGATTCCGTGGCCGGCGCCTCAGGCAACAAGGTGTATGCGGATGCGACCAAAAAAATTCAGAGCGAAGTCAGCACAGGGACCAGCTTAACGGTGGCGATGCAAAACGCCAATGTGTTTCCCAATATGGTGATTCAGATGACGGCGATTGGCGAAGAATCCGGCTCACTGGATGGCATGTTGACCAAAGTGGCCGACTTTTTTGAAGGTGAAGTGGATGACGCCGTGGCGGCGATTTCTAGCCTGATGGAACCGATTATTATGGTGGTCTTAGGCGTGCTGATTGGCGGCTTGGTCGTGGCCATGTATATGCCTATCTTCAAAATGGGCAAGGTGGTCAGTGGCGGCTAAGCCTGCTACGCCAAGTGCTGAAACACCAAGTACTAAAACACCAAGTGCTGGATCGCAGTAAAACAAAGGGGCCATTCAGCCCCTTTTGTTTTACGTCTCTCGCGCACGCCAGTGCAGCTTACAAGGTTTTTTTCGCCGCTTGCAGTGACTTTTCAATCTCATCGTAGGGTTGCGCACCCAACATGCGTTTGCCGTTTTCAAAGAACAAGGTCGGCGTACTATTCACACCCAAGCGGTGAGCCAACTCGCCAATTTTTTCCAGTGGCACATCACATTTACCGGTGCTGTTAGGCAGTTTGTTGTTCACAATCCAGTCTTGCCAAGCCTTCACACGGTTGCTGGCACACCAGATACTGCGTGATTTATTCGCGGCATCGGGATGCAGTTGTTCAATCGGATATAAAAAAGTGTAAATCGTCACGTCGTTCAGATTAGTCAGCTCTTTTTGCTCTAAGCGTTTACAAAAGGGACAATCCACATCAGAAAATACCACCAGTTTGCGGCTACCATTGCCTTTGACCACTTTAATCGCTTGATCCAAGGGCAGGCTGTTAAAGTCGATTTTGCTCAACTCATCCAGCCGCTCACCGGTGATGTCTTTTTTGTTTTTTGGATCAACCAGCCGACCTTCAGCAATTAAAAAACTGAATTTCTCATCGGTGTAAATAATTTGTCCGCCCATAAATACTTCATACAGACCGGCATACGGCGTTTTAACTACGCTATCCACCTTAAACTTGGGGTAGGCCGCCTCGATTTGTTTTTTTAAACTGGCTTCATCTGCCAACGCCTGACAAGCTAAAGCGGTGGCACATACGCCTAAAACACGCAGCCACGTGAATGCACGAGTTTTTTTCATCATCCTCTTTCCTGAACAAACGCAGCTATGCAGTGGCCGCGCGAATTAACAACTGTTGCAGCATAGCACTGTTGGCTACCCCGCGTAAGCCTAACACGGCTGCATGCGTCCATGCAGCCTGCGGCTGCGCAAACAAAGCATCCAATCCGCGCGTCAGCGCATGCATCTTGAACAGCTCTTTTTGTCGACTCCGCATCACGTGCCGCAAAAAGCCCTCATCGCCTATAGGCTTGCCAGATGGCAATGCCGCCATTAAGGTCGCCAGCGATTGCACATCGCCAAAGCCCAAGTTGACGCCTTGTCCGGCCATGGGATGCACTTGGTGGGCCGCATCACCAAGCAGCAACACATGCGGCAACGCAGATTGTCGCGCGGTTTGCTGGATTAAATTAAAACTTAGGCGCGGCGCGGCGGGCGTCAAGCGACCGAGCACCCCACCACAACGTTGCATGACGGCCTCTGCCAGCGCCTGGTCAGAGGCGGCTTGCCAGGTCTCGGCCTGCGCATCGGGCAAGGCCCATACCAGCGACACCTGCTGTTGTGGCAAAGGCAGCAAGGCCAAGGTCTCATGCGGCCCAAACCACTGACGCGCGATATTGCCATGCGGCAACGCAGCATGATAGTTGGTCACCCAGGCCTGCTGATTAAACGCTACCGTATCCACATCTATCTGACACTGGCCACGCACCCAAGAGCGGCTGCCATCGGCACCCAGCAATAATTGGGCATGAATACGGTGGTGCGCCACATCCAGCTGTACGCCATGCGCACTGGGCTGCAAGGCGAATGCGGGGGCACTATGCAACACCGTGACATCAGTGTCAGCCAATACTTGCCAGCAGGCGTGCATCAAAGCCTGACTTTCTACAATCACCCCCAGTGTGTTGAGCGCAGCCGCGTCGGCGGGCAAATGCAGGCTTGGGGTGCTATGCGCCTGACTCGGCGCCCACAGATCCATGGCGGCAATCGGCGTGACGCGTGCCAGCGGCATATGCGCCCATACGCCTATCTCGGTTAACCACTCTACAGTACGTTGTGTCAACGCATACACGCGGCTGTCATACTGCGTGGGTTGATTCAGCCAGTCAGTGGTAGCGTGAACGGCAGGTGAGGCATCGGTTAACACCACGTGTTTGCCCAGCAGCGACAGGGCTACCGCTGCTGTGAGGCCAACTAAGCCAGCACCCACAATCACAACCTCGGTGTCTACTTGTGTGCGCTCAACTGCCATAACTCATTTTTTTGACCAAGACGCTGC
>JAIXZQ010000179.1 GCA_027489475.1 Methylophilus sp. | reverse complement strand
TAGTGTGAGCGTGAGTGTCTCTTCACTTTTTTTGATTTTTTGAGGGGCAGGGGCGGCAGGTCTGTAGTCGGCTACTGCTGCAACTGCAATCATCACATCGTGTGACGCAATCTGTTGCATGACGGTGGTGTACATCTGTTGCGCATCGCCGGCGAACATCGCACGATGTGTCTGCGGACGCGGCGCTGAAGCGTGACCATAGACCAAGGTCACTTCAGCCCCCATCTGCGTCGCAACTTTGGCGAGTGCAAAGCCCATGGCGCCACTGCTGAGATTGGTGAGGCCGCGCACGGGGTCTAACATTTCCATGGTTGCGCCAGCCGTGATGAGAATTTTTTTGCCAGCCAATAATTTAGGCGTAAAAAACGTTTCAAGGCCATCGACTAACTGTTCTGGTTCTAGCATACGCCCTAGGCCTACTTCACCACAGGCTTGCTCGCCACTGGCAGGCCCTAAGCAAGGGATGCCCTCTTGTTGCAGGGTGTGTATGTTACGCTGCGTGGCTGAATTTTCCCACATCTGCTTATTCATTGCGGGGGCGACCAAGAGTGGGCACTCACGGGCTAAGCACAGGCTAGATAACAAATCATTGGCAAAGCCATGGGCTAACTTGGCGATAAAGTCTGCACTGGCGGGGGCAATGAGGATGGCATCAGCATCACGGCTTAGTGCAATATGCGGCATGCCGTTGTCACTGCCTGCGGCCCATTGGTCGATATAGACGGGCCTGCCAGAGAGCGCTTGTAAGGTGGTGGCAGTGATAAATTGTGTTGCGGCTTCAGTCATCACCACTTGCACACGGTGGCCTTGCTTGATGAGTAAGCGCACCAGTTCTGCGGTCTTATAGGCGGCAATGCCGCCGGTGACGCCCAGCAGAATATGACGTGATGGTTGAGCAGGAATGTTCATCTGCGTATTTTATCGTTAAACCGTTGATACGGTGCAGATATCACGCGGCGAGCAGTGCTTGAACTATGTTAAAGTGTGGTAACCATTTGGGCGTTTATGATGATTAAGTCAGTCAGAATTATGTTTTGGATTGCTGTGGTGCTCACAGCACTGATGCAAGTCTGGCAAGAGTACCGCATCAGACAATGGCACATGCCGCTGACGGTTGCGCTCTATCCTATCAGTGCTGATAGCCGTAATCCGAAAATTCATACCTACATTCAAACCTTGCATGCCGACCACAGTGCAGCGCTCAATGCCTTTTTTGTGCGCGAGGCCAGCAAATACAAGGTGCGCCTCTCGCGCCCCGTGCAGTTTGTGATGGGGCCGCAAATCAAGCAGATTCCCCCTGCGCCGCCCGCTGTAGATGCCCATTGGCTGGATATTTTGTGGTGGAGTTTAAAGTTTCGCGCGTTTAGTTGGACGCATCAACCCGCTGTTGGCATGCCAGTCGATATTCGACTCTATTTGATTTTTCACGATCCCGCACAACATCCTAAGTTGCTCCATTCGACCGCGCTGCACAAAGGGCGTATCGGCCGCGTCAACTTATTTGCCGAGGCGTCTCAGCAAGCCGCCAACAACGTCATCATTGCGCATGAGTTGCTACATACCCTCAATGCAACAGATAAATATGCGATGCACACCTTGCAACCACAGTTTCCGCAGGGCTATGCTGAGCCTTATGCGCAGCCCTTGTATCCGCAATCGATGGCTGAGGTAATGGCGGGTCGCATCCCACTCACGGCCAAACGTGCGCGGATGGCGAGCAGTCTGGATGAAGTCGTTGTAGGGTGGCAAACCGCTAAGGAGATTGGCTGGATTCATTAAAAGAGAGGAGACGCCATGGCTATTACCGATTGGCCGGCTACAGAACGGCCACGAGAAAAGTTACTCGCTCAAGGGGTGCATGCGCTATCTGATGCTGAACTACTGGCGATTTTTTTGCGCGTCGGCATTGCTGGAAAAACCGCTGTTGATTTGGCGCGTGATTTATTACAACGGTTTAATAGCCTCAATGGCATCTTCTCGGCCAGTCTGCCACAGATGCAACAGGTGCTAGGCATGGGGGTCAGCAAATATTGCCAGTTACAGGTGGTGCTTGAGATGAGTAAGCGCGCGCTCGGCGAAACCTTACAACAGACAGATTCTTATCGTTCTCCTGCGCAAGTCAAAAGCTATTTACAGCTGCAACTGGCGCATCTGCAACGCGAAGTATTTGGCATTATGTTTTTAGATGCGCAACATAGGCTGATTGCCTATGAGATTTTGTTTGAAGGCAGTTTGATGCAAACCAGCGTATATCCGCGCGAAGTGATCAAGCGCGGATTAGCACACAATGCCGCTGCGGTCATCTTAAGCCACAATCATCCGGGCGGCATAGCAGAGCCAAGTCGCGCCGACCATGCCTTAACCCAAAGTCTCAAAGAAGCTTTGCAACTGGTAGACATCAAAGTGCTAGATCACATTATTGTGGCGCGACAAGACACTTACTCATTCAGTGAAAAAGGCCAGTGCTAAAAAGTTGAGTGAACGCTTAAGCGACATTCATACTGCTTTATCGGGGTGAATTAAAAGAGTAACGCAGAGAACTATTGGCTATGCTTGCGGGGGGGCTATGCATGCGGGGAAGTGGTGGGTGCTAACGGGGTCGAACCGCTGACATTCGCCTTGTAAGGGCGACGCTCTACCAACTGAGCTAAGCACCCGTGCCATGCAATGAAGGGCGCATTATACCGAATCGGCATGAAGCTGCAAGCGTCGTTTTTAAGCCTAATGCATGCGCGCAAACTTAAGCGTCGCGGCCGATCCTTCTCAAGGTCAACGCCTCAGTTCGGTTAGCAGGGGGTAGTGAGCAGATGTGCAACATGCGTGAGCAAGGTGGCGGAGTACTGGAGACAGCCACAAAAAATGCGGCTGGAAAAGGGTAATTAGCGTGGCAGCGCTGGCCCCATCAAGTCGTTAGGCGTTTGGTGACGTTGACCAATTGTAATGAAATATCGGCAATGCCTGTTTTGCGTTTAGACGCCATCTCTGCCAACAGCCGATATGCCTGCTCTGCGCTGAGGTCACGTTGATGCATGAGAATATCGCGTGCACTGTCGATGAGCTTTTGATCCTCAAGCGACGCGGCTTGCGGCTGGGGTGCGCT
>JAIXZQ010000277.1 GCA_027489475.1 Methylophilus sp. | reverse complement strand
GCCAAACCATTTTCAGTGGGCTTTCGCATCGAGCATCCGCAAGGCCTGATAGACCGCGCCCGCTATGGTAAGAGTTACAGCGAAGCGCTATTACAAAAACTTGGCGCCGCCGATTATCGGCTGGTCCATCATGCCCAAAATGGCCGCAGTGTTTACAGTTTTTGCATGTGCCCAGGGGGCACTGTGGTGGCGGCGGCCTCAGAACCCAATCGGGTGGTGACCAATGGCATGAGCCAATATTCGCGCAATGAGCGTAATGCCAATGCCGGCATCGTGGTCGGCATTACGCCCGAGGTGGACTACCCCGGACACCCGCTGGCAGGCGTTGCGTTTCAACGTCAGTTGGAGAGTCAGGCCTTTGTATTGGGCGGCAGTAATTACAATGCCCCAGGGCAATTGATCGGCGACTTTTTAGCCAATCGTGCTTCCAGCCAGTTGGGCAGCGTCATCCCCTCATATACGCCCGGCGTCACACTCACCAATTTAGACTCGGCCTTGCCTGAATTTGCTATCACCGCCATGCGTGAAGCTATCCCAGCATTTGCTAAACAAGTGCCCGGCTTTGACTTGGCTGATGGCATTCTCACGGGCGTTGAAACGCGCACCTCCAGCCCGATACGCATTAAACGGCATGATGACACGCTAGAAAGCATTAACACGCGGGGGCTGTACCCTTGTGGCGAAGGCGCTGGTTATGCCGGTGGGATTTTATCGGCCGGGGTAGATGGCATACGGGTGGCAGAAGCCGTATCGTTGTCGCTCGCACGCCATTAAGTGAATGAGTGCATAAAAAATCCCCTGCATGCCAGGGGATTTTTTCGGGCAGTAGGCTGTGTTGGTAAAAACAATCACGGCCATGCATAGCGCACTACGCCCGTTGCCGTGCAACCGGGGAAGCGTCCTGCAGTTTATTGACGAATCAAATAATCAAATGCGCCCAACGCTGCGTTAGATCCTTCACCCATCGCAATAATAATCTGCTTATAAGGGATGGTGGTCACATCGCCGGCTGCAAACACGCCGGGCAATGAGGTGGCATTATGGTGATTAATTTCAATTTCACCATATTTGCTCAAGTCCAAGGTTCCTTTGAGGAAATCACTGTTAGGGACCAAGCCAATCTGGATAAATACCCCTTCGAGCGGCAGATGGTGGCTATCACCACTGACGCGGTCGGTGTAGGTGAGCCCATTGACCCGCGTACCGTCGCCAGTAATTTCAGTGGTTTGCGCATTGGTTAAAATCGTCACGTTTTGCAGTGAGCGTAGCTTGCGTTGCAACACGGCATCGGCCTTGAGTTCAGGGTCAAATTGCAACACTGTGACATGGCCAACCACCCCAGCCAGGTCAATCGCCGCTTCTACCCCAGAGTTACCGCCCCCAATCACCGCCACATGTTTGCCTTTAAACAAGGGGCCGTCACAGTGTGGGCAATAGGCCACGCCTTTATTTTTATAATGCTCTTCACCCGGAACATTGAGGTTTTTCCAGCGCGCGCCGGTGGCAATAATCACAGATTTGCTGCGCAACACCGCCCCACTGTCGAGTTTGACTTCGAGCAAGCCGGCCTGTGCTTGGGTGTTCTCTGACGCACTGAGTCCTACCGCGCGTTGCAAGGGCATGATATCCACATCGTAACTTTTTACATGCTCTTCAAGCGCAGCCACCAGCTTGGGCCCTTCGGTTTCTTTGACCGAGATGAAGTTTTCAATGCCCAAGGTGTCGTTCACTTGTCCACCAAAGCGCTCTGCCACAATGCCGGTGCGAATACCTTTACGGGCTGCGTAAATGGCAGCTGCAGCGCCTGCCGGCCCACCGCCTACCACCAGCACATCAAACGGCGCACGCGCATTGAGTTTTTCTGCCTCTTTGGCCACCGCGCCAGTATCCACTTTGGCCAGAATTTCTTCTACTAGCATGCGGCCAGATGCAAACATTTCGCCATTTAAAAAGGTGGCTGGTACGGCCATGATGTTGCGGCTATTCACTTCATCCTGATAGAGCGCACCGTCAATCACAGTGGTCCGAATCCGAGGATTGAACACGGTCATCAAGGTCGTCGCCTGCACCACGTCAGGACAGTTATGGCAAGACAAGCTCATATAGACCTCAAAATTCAGGTCTGCATCCAACGCCTTAATCTGGTCGAGCACCTCTTGTTCCACCTTGGGTGGATGACCGCCTGTCCACAACAACGCCAACACCAGCGAGGTAAATTCATGGCCGAGAGGAATCGCTGCAAATCGTACCCCATGGGTTTCGCCCGCTTTGGCAATCACAAATGACGGCGTGCGCGCGTCTTGGCCGTCTTCATCTAAGCTGACTTTATCTGACAACGCTGCAATTTCTTGCAACAGTTCACGCATTTTGGCTGCATTTTCGCTACCATCCAGCGAAGCAATCAGACGTATTGGCTGACGCAACATGCCTAAGTAAGTTTGTAACTGCGCTTTTAAGCTGTCATCTAACATCGTTGTTCTCCATTCGGGTTGCCTGCACCGTGATGTAAAACTGCCTGGCTTTTTACCAAAACAGGTATTCACAGGGTCCACATCGAAGAGGCCTGCATTGCGGCCTCAGTGCTCAAGTTGGGGGGGAATTCGCGCTCAGGCCAGTGCACTGCATGGGCAATGAAATGCCCTGAGCGCCCTGCAGACGCAGGGCGTGAATACAAAGGCTACTTAGATTTTGCCAACCAAATCCAATGAAGGGGTCAGTGTGGCTGCGCCATCATTCCATTTTGCTGGGCAGACTTGACCTGGGTGAGCAGCGGTGTATTGTGCCGCTTTCAGTTTGCGCAATGTTTCTTTCACATCACGTGCGATTTCGTTGCTGTGGACTTCTGCAGTTTTAATCACACCTTCTGGGTTAATCACAAAGGTGCCACGCAATGCCAGACCTTCTTCATCGATATGCACGTCGAAAGCGCGTGTCAGTTGGTGCGTTGGATCACCTACCAGTGGGAATTTCGCTTTACCTACCGCTGGAGAGGTTTCGTGCCAAACTTTGTGTGAGAAGTGGGTATCGGTGGTGACGATATACACTTCTGCGCCTGCTTTTTGAAATTCTGCGTAGTTATCTGCCGCATCTTCAACTTCTGTTGGGCAGTTGAAGGTGAACGCAGCTGGCATAAAAATCAGCACTGACCATTTGCCTTTCAGTGTTTCATCGCTGACTTCGATAAATTTGCCGTTATGAAAAGCCTGCGCCTTGAAAGGTTGAACTTGCGTATTGATCAATGACATTGTGTTCTCCTAAAAAGTAATACATGGGTTAAAAAATTATTGTATGCAAGAGCATTGGCAAGCACTATATACATACCAATCTAATATGTAAATTTTATTCTATTAATAATTATGATAATTATTATTTATCGTTAATTAGGTGAGGAAGAATCAGCGGCTAACACGAACCTGACCATGGCCCGTGTATCCCAGATTGTCTTGCCAGCTGACCTCGATGGCGTCACCTTCTTGCACATCGTTGAGGTAGAAAGTGAAATACGGATTACGCGAAATTGCCGTACCGGTCTGGGCATCCACAATCACCTTACCGCGGTGCATGACTTGCATGGTCTGCATAAAATGTGCGGGAACAGGTTG
>JAIXZQ010000026.1 GCA_027489475.1 Methylophilus sp. | reverse complement strand
AGCGCTTACAGGTGCCGGTCGTTGAAACCTACCACACGTTTTTTGAAGATTATATGCATCACTATCTGCCGTGGGTGCCGCGTGCCACAGCAGTAGGTATTGCCCGTTGGGTGTCGCGTCGACAGTGCCAACAAGTGGATATGGTCGTTTCGCCGTCCGCACAGATGCAAGCCGTGTTACAAGAGTATGGCGTCACTACGCCGATCAGCGTCATCCCGACTGGGCTAGACGCCTCGCGTTTTGTGCCCGGTGATGGTCTAGCCTTTAGGCGACAATATGGTATTGCACCGCAACGGCCCATGCTGCTGTTTGTCGGCCGCGTGGCGCACGAAAAGAATATCCAGTTTTTACTCGAAATGCTGTCATTGGTGATACAAGACCACCCCGATGTATTGCTGGTCATCACTGGTGAAGGCCCGGCCGAGGCCATGCTCAAAAAGTCTGCACGTGACAAAGGCCTACAGTCGCATGTCCTGTTTCTCGGCTATCTAGACCGCACGCTGGGCCTCAATGCCGCCTATCAGGCCGCCGATATTTTTGTGTTCGCCTCTAAGAGCGAAACACAGGGCTTGGTTTTGCTGGAGGCCATGGCGCAAAGCACGCCTGTGGTGGCCATTGCTGAATTAGGCACCGCTTCTATTTTGCGCCAAGAGCAGGGCGCATTGATTGCGCAAGACGATGTGTTGCATTTTGCCGAACAAGTGCAGACCTTGCTTATAGACCGCGCTTTACGTGAGCGCATTGGTCAACAAGGCAAACGCTATGTCGAGCAGGTGTGGTCCAGTGACGCACAGGCACTGCGCTTGATAGAGCGGTATCAACACGTGTGCAATGCTTCTGCCCAGTTGGCGCCCTCGCCAGCATAAGGGGGGCAGTTTTCAACACAAATCGTGCGGATGCCCTTAATAAGCAGGCTTGACGTCTTGCTGGCCTGCCGTCATCATGCTGGCAGGCTTGCATTCAGACAAGTGTGATTTATTTCAGGAGAGTTCACCGATGTTTCAACCCGATACCTGCTGTACCTTGGTCCCCTACTTTGAGGTCCCCGAAGCCAATCTGGCCGCATTTAAAGCCTTAGGCCCACAATTTGTCGAAAAGACCCGTCAAGAGGCAGGGTGTCTGCATTATGCATTTTCGTTTAATGGCACCACTGCCCACTGTCGTGAGGGCTATGTCAATGCAGAAGCGATTTTGGCGCATCTGGACAATGTGGCCGAACCGCTGGGTCAGGCCTTGCAATTGGCTAAACTGACGCGTCTGGAGATTCATGCGCCAGCCGCCGAAATCGAAAAGTTGAAAGCCCCTTTGGCCGCCTTGCAACCGCAATATTTTGTGCTAGAGCCTGGTTTGCGTCGCGCTTAGTCGTTATGTTATCTCCTCCTTGCGCGCGATGCAGGGGGAAACAAAAAGCCGCTCAAAGAGCGGCTTTTGTTATGTAACCATGATTTTGGGACTATCCAAATTTACCTGTGATGTAGTCCTCAGTCTCTTTACGGCTAGGATTGGTAAAGATTTTGTCGGTGTCGTCGTATTCAATTAACTCACCTAAATACATATAGGCGGTGTAATCAGAGACACGTGCCGCTTGTTGCATATTGTGCGTCACCACCAAAATGGTCAGCTTACTGCGCAACTCCACCATCAGCTCTTCAATGTTCGCGGTAGCTATCGGGTCCAGCGCCGATGTCGGTTCGTCAAACACCATGATTTCAGGGTCGGTGGCCAGTGCGCGTGCAATACATAAACGCTGTTGTTGGCCGCCGGACAGGTTAAATGCCAGATCATGCAAACGGTCTTTGACCTCGTTCCACAGGGCAGCCCCTTTTAGCGCTTCTTCAACCTTATCATCCATAATACGTTTGTTGTTTTCACCACGCACGCGCAAGCCATAGGCCACGTTTTCATAAATGGATTTAGGAAACGGGTTAGGTTTTTGAAACACCATGCTTATGCGCATACGCACTTCAATGGGGTCTACGCCCTGGTCCAGCACATTGGTATTGTCTGGGTGCATCACAATCTGGCCTTGGTACTGGTTGCCAGGGTACAAATCATGCATGCGATTAAAACAGCGCAAAAACGTTGACTTACCGCAGCCGGATGGGCCAATCAGCGCAGTGATTTTGTTTTCATACAACGGCATGGTGATGCCTTTGAGCGCACGTGCACCGTTGCTGTAAAAGAAATTCAGGTCGCGGGCTTCGGCTTTAATAGGGGTGGTGACTGTGGCCATAGTTATCCTGTATGTGTTGGCTTTACCATTTAATATTTTTACGAATTCTGTAGCGTAACCAGATTGCCGTGCCGTTCATCAACAGGGTGACGACAATAATTAAGGCCCCTGTGGCGGCGGCATTGATGTGAAACGCATGGTCTGGACGGGATAGCCAGTTAAACATTTGAATCGGCATCACCGTAAACCCGGATGACAGCCACTCAAAGTTTAAAAAAGGCGGTTCCATCGTGATGGGGCTGGGCGGCAAAAAGGCAATAAACGTCAGTGCACCAATGGTAATGATGGGGGCTGTTTCACCCAGTGCACGGGCCATGCCGATAATGATGCCGGTGAGAATGCCGCCATAAGAATATTTAAACACGTGGTCATAGACCACTTGCCATTTGGTTGCCCCCACGCCGTACGCCGCTTCACGAATAGACACAGGAATTGCACGAATCGCCTCGCGGGTGGAGACAATGACAATCGGCAAAATCAACAGGCCCAAGGTCAACCCGGCCGTGAGTATGCTCTGACCAAAATCTAGGATATACACAAACAGTCCCAGTGCCAGCAAACCATAGATGATAGAGGGTACGCCGGCCAAATTAGAAACGTTAATTTCAATCAGGTCGGTAAACCAGTTTTTGGGCGCATATTCTTCAAGATACAAGCCTGCTGCCACACCCACGGGTACAGCCGTAATAAACGTCACAGTCATGACCAGAACAGAGCCCACCCAAGCGGATAATAAGCCTGCTTTACCGGCACGACGGGAAGGAAACTCACTTAAAAAGTCCAGCGTAAATTTTGGATAGCCATCCGCAATCAATTGCCAGAACAACAACATCAGGGTGATCAGACCCAGCATCAGGCAAATCAAGCCAATCACAGCAAACACTGAATCATTGCGTTTATGGCGTTTAATCATGGCGCGGACGTCGGCCAGATTTTCAAGAACGGAGGCTTTATGTTCCATGGTTATGCTTTCTTTATCTCCCTGATGCACGTCATTATCGTAGCGGCTCTGTATGACAGATTAACGACAGCGCTGGCAATCATGAGGGGATTAATAACTTTCGCGATATTTTTTACGCACCCAGTGACCTATGACATTGAATGATAAAGTCATAATCATCAGCACCAAGCCTGCGGCAAAAATACTCTGGTAACCCACACTACCATGAGGCAAATCGCCCATGGCCACCTGCACAATATAGGCGGTAATGGTGGCCGCGCTATCGACGGGATTAAAGGTCAAGTTCGGTTGTTGACCCGCGGCAATGGCTACCACCATGGTTTCACCCACGGCACGTGAAATCGCTAAAATATAGGCTGCAACAATGCCAGAGACCGCAGCTGGCGTCACCACTTTAAGGGCGGTTTGAAAACGCGTTGCGCCCATGGCATAGGACCCTTCACGCATGCTCATAGGCACAGCTCGCATGGCATCTTCAGACAAAGAGGCAATGTAAGGGATAATCATCACGCCCATCACAATGCCGGCGCCTAGCATGTTAAAGCTCGGCAGGTCAGGGTAGATTTTTTGTAACATCGGGGTGACAAAAAACAGCGCAAAATAACCAAACACCACGGTAGGCACCCCTACCAGCAGTTCCAAAATCGGCTTAATGGTTTCGCGCGTTTTATGTGAAGCAAACTCAGACAAAAAAATCGCAGTAATAGTGCCAATCGGCACGGCCACCGCCAGCGCAATGGCTGAAGTTGTTAAGGTGCCTGACACCAAGGGCATGATGCCGTAATGCGCATCTTCAAATAACGGTGTCCATTGCGTATCGGTAAAAAAATCAATCACAGAGACGGTTTTAAAGAAACTCAGTGACTCATATAACAAAATTCCCACAATGGCAAAAGTCGTTGCCACGGCCACTAGGGCGGCCAGCATCAGAATCAGTTCGATGACACGTTCTTTTACGTTACGCCGAATATTTTTGGCCAAACGGGGGCTGATAGTCAGTTGCACGGGTGCTTGCATGAGTTGAGTCGCCATTGTGGTTTTCCGTCAGGGGTGAATTTTAGCGGATATTCAGCCGCGCGGGCTGAATCAATAGAGAAAAAAAACGGGGCATCGCTGCCCCGTTGTGAGATTACTTGATGCGGGATAACAAATCAGTAATCTTGATGCCGACTTCGGCCGTACCGTTAAAGCCGGTCCCTGGTTTCATTGCCTTGTAGTGGGCTTTCACTGCGTCGTAGTCTTCTTTAGGCAGTGGTACATATTTCACTTCTTTAACCAGTTCGGGGGCGTTTTCTAAGTAGAAATTCACAAACGCTTTGACTTCTGGTTTAAACGCCGCAGCTGTTGCGTTGACGTAAATAAACAAAGGGCGTGACAAAGGCTGATAAGTACCATCCATGACCGTGGCTTGAGATGGCAATACTGCTTTGCCGTCTTTCGTCACCACGGGCACGGCTTTCAGTTTGTCGGTGTTTTCTTGGTAGTACGCCATGCCAAAGTACGCCATGCCGCCGACGTTACCGGCAACCCCTTGTACCAACACGTTATCATCTTCAGATGGGGTGTAGTCAGTACGGCTAGACTTGGCTTTGCCGTTAATAGCTTCAGTAAAGTAGTCAAAAGTGCCTGACGCAGTGCCTGGACCATACAGATTGATGGCTTTGTCTGGATACGTCGCATTCACTTCTTTCCAGTTTTTCACCTTTGAACCCGGCTCCCAGATTTTTTTCAATTCAGCCACGGTAATTTGTTTGACCCAGTCATTTTTGCTGTTCACCACTACAGTCAGGGCATCGTAGGCGATAGGCAATTCAATAAATTGCACACCGACTTCTTTACAGGCATCGATTTCTTTTTGTGAAATAGGGCGAGATGCGTCAGAAATATCCGTTTCACCGCGGCAGAATTTTTTAAATCCACCCCCTGTACCTGATTCACCAACCGTCACTTTGATGCCTTTGGCGCGCTGAAACTCTTCAGCCACAGCTTCAGTAATCGGGTAAACGGTGCTTGAACCGTCGATTTTGATGATTTTGTCCGCAGCTGT
>JAIXZQ010000384.1 GCA_027489475.1 Methylophilus sp. | reverse complement strand
GTTGCTGGCTGACCTGCGGGGAATGTTGAACGTGCATCGTTGTGCCTTTTTATGCGAGTCGCAAAGTTTTTTTAGAACGACGTAACCATGTACGCCATGTCCACTGTCGCCAGTGAACGCGGTTAACGGGAGGGTTATGCTGCGCGGAGTGCATCACAAACACTGGAATCTCCATGACATCGAGCAAATCCTGCGAGGTTCTGACTTTGCGCTGATAAAGTTCGGCCACCACTGCACACAGCAAACCAAAAAATATTCCCGCAAATATTGAGAAGAAGGTATTCATAAAAACACGCGGTTTAGAAGGCTCAAACGGTGGTCGTGCGATATCTAGCAAAGCAATGTTGCCCTGTCCCGACTCGCCTTCGATACTGTTTAGGCCGAACAGCTTGTTCGCGTTTTCCAGCGCTGCCTGTGCATTGACCACATCGCTCTGCAAGCCCATCATCTGGCCGCGTAATTGATTCAGACTAAGCACGCGCTCTTTTTGCTGTTCGACCTGTTGCTTGAGTACTGCCACCCGTTCACGCGTAATATTGGCGGTGCCACTGACATTACTCGATACCTTGGCCACTTCATCGGCAATCTGACGTTTGAGTTTGCTAATCTGTGAGGATAAGGCAATATATTGAGGATGATTGGTGCTGACCGTGCCTGATAGGTTGGCCAGCGTAGATTCGGCTTTTGAGAGCTCTAGCTTTAAGTTTTGCACCAAACTGCTTTGCGCTACGTCTGGTGAGTCGTCGCCATGCTTTTGGATATCATGCTGTCTAGAATTAGCCTCTACCAATTGGGCTTGCGCCAGACTCAATTGCGCCGACATCTCATTAAGCCGCGCAGACTCTACATCAACCCGGTCATCATTGCTGGTAATGCCGTTTTCTTTTTGAAAATTCACCAGCTTATCTTGCGCTGCCGCCAACTGTTCACGCAATTGTTTAACCTGCTGATTCAAATAGCCCGCCGCTTTTTGGGCTGGCTCGGTTTTGAGTTGTATGCTTTTTTCGATATAAATATCGGTAAAAGCATTGGCAATCACGGCAGCAAATTGCGGGTCTGTGCCTGAATAGGTC
Source organism: Methylophilus sp. (assembly GCA_027489475.1). Lineage (GTDB taxonomy): Bacteria > Pseudomonadota > Gammaproteobacteria > Burkholderiales > Methylophilaceae > Methylophilus. The sequence goes on along the minus strand of JAIXZQ010000384.1, from coordinate 7,013 downwards.
ACCTCAATCACATTACTTTTGGTAAATACCACATTGAGCTTAGCGACCAGCAAACGCGCCAACCACAAGTTAATGTCGCCGATGCCATCATTGCTATCGCGAAACTTTTGTTGAATCGTTGGGTTATTGGTCAAGCCCAAACGACGCACCACCTCTAATGCAACCGCATCGCTTTGCAAAATTTGCAACTGGGTGGCCATGTAGGTATCCATCATTTGATTGGCCAAAGAAATCCCTGTTACCGGATCGACGACCTTGTTATTTAACAAGACTTTGGTTGAGGCGGTATATTCTCTGGGCGCCAGCCAATCATAGAGTCCTGTCAGGGTGACAATCACAGCAAACGTCAACAGAATGATTTTTCTGCGCGCAATTAAAATGGCGGTAAATTGGGTAAATGTCATGGTCACTGTCCTACAACAAGCTTTCTTCCACATACAGCACATCCTCGTCCTGTACTGTGCTATTTAATTCAGGCTTTAATTTTTCTATCTCGCCGCTGGCCGCCTTACGATGCAGTTTGACCGCGCGCTGGGTGCCGCGTGGGGTCAAGCCCCCTGCTTTGGCAATGGCCTGCATCACGGTCATACGCTTATCTATCTTGTACATGCCAGGACGTTGTACTTCGCCATAGACATAGACTTGGGGCGCAACCGGGACGTAAATCACATCGCCCGGAAACACCAGTTTGTCGATGTCTTTGGAGGGCGCGCGAAATAATTGGTCGATATTGATGGCTTGGGTGACTGCGCTCCCGGATGCGGTAGAGGTGTAATACAGGGTCTCTCCGGCATATTCGGTCGCGCCGCCGGCTTGGGCCACAAAGTCGCTGATACGTCGCAAGCCGCCTTGCAAACTATATTTGCCGGGTCTGGCCAATTGGCCAACAACGGCCACGTCACGGCTGCCAACATAAATGGTCTCGCCGCCTTGCACCGCAGTTTCATCATTGACGCTAGATTGAATCGCCAAGGCGTGTAAATCATATTGCGTGCGCTGTTGGCCTTTAATCACTGTGATAATTTCTGAGCCATCCGGGGTAATGCCCCCGGCTTCGGCAATCATGTCTTTTACGTTAGACGGCCGCGTCACCGGATAGCGACCCGGTTTCAACACGCCGCCCAAAATCGATACCGATTTGCTCATAAACTCCAACACCAGCAAAGACACCTGTGGATTGGCAATAAAGCCGCCACGCTTCAACTGTTCGGCAATGCGCTTTTCCGCTTGGATGGTGGATAGTCCGCCTACTTTGACTTCACCAATCAATGGCAAGGTCAGCACACCATCCTCAGAAACGCGGGTTTCTCGCAGTAAATCCGCGTCGCCGTAAACAGTGACACGCACATAATCCCCTGCGCCCAAGGTATATTCAGCGATGCACCAGGGGCTGATGAGTAACAGGCAAAGTGCCATCCAGCAAGACAATAGTTTGTTCATGTTTTTAAAGACTCTGATTCAAAATTAATGAGCGCCAGCCCTACAAATGCGGTGACAGTAGGCGCATGACTGACACCGAGTGCACGTCGATCACCTTTCGCGCGTAGCGAGACAAGCGCAATGACTTCAAAGACTGCACAGAAGAGATGGCGTTGTTTCATATTCTGAGCTCGACATTAATCGCGGTCAGCCGGTCGGTGAAATCAAACTGCGACAGCGTTGAGTTTCGGCTGGAATAAGTGCTGGTAAACGACAGTCCCACATTACGAATGGGGCGCCAGTTCAGGTTTAAGCCGATGGCTTGTTCGTTGTCTTGACGCCCACTGGTATCAAATTGCCCACGACCGCCAAACACTCGCCTAGAGGCCGACAGATTGACACTGGCTTGCAGCTTGTCACTGACTTGATACGACACCAGTCCGTTGAGGCCATTAGTCACAGAATATGAGCTGTTAGCGGTTTCGAACGGACCGACGTTGCGAGTCACTGAAAAACGACTTTTAAGTTTGCCCGTAAACTCTAGGGTGTAAGATAAATCGCCAACCACTTGCTGGTAATCACGCTGGCTAAAGTTTTGATGTTCACGCGCCACATACGCCAAGCGACCTTGCCAGTTGCTTTTACCCGTACTTTCATTGACATAGAGTGCTTCGTATTCATAGTCAAAAAATTGCGTATCAAACTGCAAAATCGGGTCTAACGGGCGACCATTGACCCGACCATCTCGTCTATGCCCCAGCAAAGACAGCGAACGGTCCGGCGTAAAACGATATTTAATGCCCATGTCCAAGCCTAGACGCTGATTGCTGGCAATGGCATTAAAGGTTTGGCTGTTTTCAGAAATGAATTCAGAGTAACCCATAATCAGACTGACGACCTGATGCGGTGAATATTCGGCGCGAAACACCTGTTCGCTATTGGTGACGACGTTACGTTGTGTAGACTGTAAATCACGAAAATTTAACTGTTGTTGCGTGCGGTTAGTGGATAACACACCGGTCAGCTGCGGCGTCAACGACCATAGCCAGGAGGCATCATAGTTAAGCGCTGCGTAGTTCAAAAAATCATTGTTCTGGTATCGATAGTCCACATAGTTCACATCGGCAATCCAACGTTGCATGGCATAGGCCTTATTGAGTCTGACCCCAACATTAGCAATCGTCGCTTGGTCTGAAACCTCGCGCTGGCTTTGTCTAAACAAATTGCTATCGTATAACTGGCTCACAGACGCACGGTACTCCAGCACATCCCCCTCCGCAGCCACAACCATCATGCTGCTAGACAGCAGATATCCCAGCAGACAAAGAGATTGGCTGCGCGAGGACGAGCGACGATAAAAAAGTGTTGCCATGCGTGCAGAGCTGGATTCCAAAACATCATTGGTCAGCGATTTTTTTGCAAAAAATTCGCCATTCACTTACCTAGCAGACACCCCAGAAGTGCAGTAACCATCGGCCCTCTGGTGATGAAGTCATAGGCAAAAAACGCAGTCATATTGCGCTTCATTTATGACAATTAAATGACCAAATGCATGATTTATTTATTTATTTATAAAGCGGCTAAATAGCATTGAACCGTCATATTTATTTGGCTAGACTGCAAAAAAATTCAATGATTAACCGACATGCAAACTCGGACTAAACCGCCTATCAGAACCATCACTGGACTCAGTTCAGGCCCCAGAAGCGCCCTGTTTTTTTTAGAATCCATCATCGAACCACTGGTGATTGTGTTTGTGATGTGGGGCTTGTTCTTATGGTTTGAAAACCGTATCCCCTTGGCTGTGTTTTTAACCTCTATCCTCTTGTTCTCGATAACTTTTCCCAGTGGCGCAAAACTGAGGCATGACGCTTGGCGCATGTCGCGCAACGTCATCTTTCAATGGCTGGTGTTGGCTGGGCTGGTATTGATGCTGGCTGAAGTCACGGGCGTGTTGCGGATGTTTGACCCGCAGCTCTTGTGGCTGTGGGGCGTGGGCACGCCTTTGCTACAAATCGCCGCGTTGTTAGTGCTAAAAAAATGCTCTCCAGCCATTCTAGAATGGCAAGGGCCGATGAAAAATGCCGTTGTCGTCGGTCTTAATGAGCAAGGGTTGGCGCTGGCAAACAGTTTATTGAATGACACCTACAATCGCGCCAACGTATTAGGGTTTTTTGAAGACCGTTCAGCTGAGCGCGCACCGGCAGATCATGGATACGCAGTATTGGGTAAGTTGGCTGACTTGGCAGGGTTTTGTAAAACGCACCCCATTCATACGATTTATATCGCGTTGCCCATGTCTAGCCATCCACGCATTCTTAGCCTGCTTGATAACTTAAAAGACACCACCGCCTCGATTTATTTTGTGCCAGATATTTATGTCACCGACCTGATTCAAGGCCGTGTGTCTGACATCAACGGCATTCCTGTGGTCTCGGTTTGTGAGAGCCCATTTACTGGGCTGGATGGGGCCCTCAAACGGAGCGCTGATCTGTTGTTTTCAAGCTTGATTTTGCTGTTGATTTCGCCCTTGATGCTGGGCATTGCCATTGCTGTGAAACTCAGTTCGCCTGGCCCGATTATTTTTAAACAGCGTCGTTATGGGCTCGATGGTCAGGAGATACTGGTCTACAAGTTTCGCTCAATGACGGTGACTGAAGATGGCAACACGGTCACACAAGCGACCAAACATGACCAGCGCATCACGCCACTGGGCGCATTTTTGCGCAAGACATCGTTGGACGAATTGCCGCAATTTATCAATGTGTTACAAGGCCGCATGAGCGTGGTGGGACCGCGTCCGCATGCGGTGTCGCATAACGAGGAATACCGCAAGCTGATTAAAGGCTATATGGTCAGACACAAGGTCAAACCCGGCATCACCGGTTGGGCGCAAGTGAACGGTTTTCGTGGCGAAACCAATACGCTAGACAAAATGGAACAACGGGTGCATTACGACTTGGAATATCTGCGCAACTGGAGCCCGCGACTGGATATGTTGATAGTCGCCAAAACCATCTGGTTGACGCTGGTGGGGCAAGACAGCGCCTATTAGGCTGATTTAACTGCTGATGACACGTCTGTTGCGCGCGTTGGTTGGGGCTAGCGTGTTTCTGCTGACGCACGTAGATGCTGCATCATTAAGTCTATCGCCCGACCACACCAGTCAGGTTGCAAACTGTCTAGGGCCACAACATCGTCCATGCCACGCAACCACGTCAGTTGTCGCTTGGCCAGTTGACGGGTGGCGTAGATGCCATGCTCAGCCAACGTGACCGCATCCAGTTCACCCTGCAGATATTGCCAGGCTTGGCGATAGCCTACGCAGCGCATACTCGGCGTCTCTGCGGTCAATGCCGGATAAAGTTGTATGAGCCCTTGCAGCTCTTGCACCAACCCTTGGGCCAACATGCTATGAAAGCGCTCGGCAATGCGTTGATGCAGCACCGCCCGCTCGCTCGGGACCAGCGCCAGCTTAATGATATCAAACGGTAAACTGACTTTTTGCGACTGCGCTCGCAAGGCCGACATCGTCTGTCCGCTGATGCGATAGACCTCTAGGGCGCGCTCTATGCGTTGTGCATCCGTGGGCTGCAAGCGGGCGGCGACTGCAGGATCAATCTTCGCCAGCTCGGCATGTAGGGCTGGCCAGCCGCGCTGCTGCGCTTGCGCCTCAATCTCGGCGCGGATAGCCGTATCCGCGGGTGGCAACTGGCTTAAGCCATGTTGCAGCGCATTAAAATATAACATGGTGCCGCCGACCAATACTGGCACCTTGCCCTGCGCAATGGCCTGATGCATCAAGGCCAGTGCGTCTTGGGCAAACTGCGCTGCGGAGTATTGCTCTAAGGGCGTAATCAAATCAATCAGATGATGCGGCGCCAGCCGCAAGGTGTCGGCATCAGGTTTGGCCGTGCCAATATCCATGCCGCGATAAACCAAGGCAGAGTCAACACTGATGATTTCAATCGGCAAGCGTTCAACAAGCGCAATGGTGGCGGCGGTCTTGCCACTGGCGGTGGGGCCCATCAAAAAAATGGCGGGTGGCAGGCGATGCGGGTGTGGGGCTGACATGCGGGGTGTATCCAAAAGCCGCTGGCCTCTAAAGGTCAGCGGCGAGCGACATTTAATCGTATTTGACGTAACTAAAGCGTAAGTCGTTTTGTGGCGTGCCTTCTAGCGCCGTACCCGCTTGTAGTTGCGGTTGCCATTGAATCACTTCTTCGATTTTGCGCGCCAGCTCAATGTCTTTCATGGTGATGCCTTTGGCGCTGTGAGTGCACAATTTTACAATCACAAACGCATAAGAAACCGTTAAATCTGGATGATGCCAGGCCGCCTCAGCTAAATGCCCCACGGTATTCACCACCATCAAGGTGCCCTTCCAGCTATTGGTTTTGTACTTGCGGCGTATCCAGCCGTCTTCGTACACCCAATGCGGCAAATCACGGGTCAACAGCCCCTGTAAGGCTTGTTCAGAAAGGACTTCATCGCTCATGAATGGCTCCTAAGATTGACACTGAAGAATAACGGTGATGAAAAGCGCTGAAAGCTTACAGTATACCTGAGCCAGACCCGCGCCAAAAAGCCGTTTTTGTGCGGGTCTCCGCTGCATAACACCAGACTTAAACGTCAGCAAGAAACAAGGTCAGGACGGTCAAATCGGCACTGGTGCCGGGGTTGATGCCTTGCTGTTTAAGCTGCGCATCCCAGGCCAACAATGCAGGCAAATAAGTCTTGGGATTTTCTAGCAGGCTAAAGATTTGGTAATGACGCGCTGCCTCGGTTTGTAATGCCTGCGCGGCCTGCACGCCATGCTTACGCGCAACATGACTGTCAGCAAAGCTGGAGAGCCAGTGCAAATAAACAGCCGTGGTGGCCCACGCCGGACGCGCCCAGCGGGCACAAGCCGCCTGATACACAGGCAGCGCACGATTCAATGCATGCTGATAACCTTCGGCATACTGTAGTGCCACCACGTCGTAGCGGCTGGCAATCTGCATGGCTTGCAACAAAGTGATGTCTGCGGGATTGGCCACATCATGCTCGGCGCGCTGGCCCAAGCCCGCCGGCTGCATCAGACGAATGCCTTGATAGACCTTTGCCGCATCGGCGATGGAGGTGTTGTGTAACACCTGCGCCAGCCCTTGTGATAAAGGCAAATCTGGGCTGTCGAGCAGGGATTGTATCAATGGCGCCAATAGCAAGATGATGCCAAGGTTGGTATTACAGCCTACTGCTTGATGCGTTGCCTCAAGCGCCTGCAAGATGCGCTGACCGAGCGCATCTGCGCCGCGTAAGGTGGGATCGCACAAAGCTGGGGCTGACGCCTGCGCACTGGTAACAAAGTGCTGCACAGTCATGCCATGTCCATCCGCAAACACATGCACATTGCCCGGTTTCAGGGCTTCGAGTTCGGCGAGACAAGCACGTTGGTAGCGCTCGCTCAAGGGACGTGTTGGCGGCTGCATCAACAGGCCTCGTGCGTCATTAGCGACAACAGATGATCGATCAGTACGCCAGCGATATCCACAGAAGTGATGCTTTGTAGGCCACGCCAGGCCGGAATGCTGTTGACTTCAATGACCCACAGT
>JAIXZQ010000088.1 GCA_027489475.1 Methylophilus sp. | reverse complement strand
TGTGGCCAGCCTGTGAAAAAGAACTTGCGGGTGCGGGTATCCAAAATATCATGAAACTGCAATAACCCAGACTGTTGCATCAGGCGCAAATAGGTGGTGGTATTGATGGCCTCATCATTGCAATCCTGTTGATGCAGATAATCACTGTTGTTAAAGGTGCCTGCACGGTCGGCGGCGGTACCCACCTTAGTACCGACCATATCCTCCAACACCCCAATCGCCAGTGCGATACTGGCGCGTTCAGCCTCAGCCGAGGCGGGTAACGGGGTAAATAGCTGCACCACGTTGTCCCATTCTGCCGGCGTGAGCCGTAACACATCCGACTGCACACAGCCGCCGCCCTGACAGATCTCAAACGCCTGCAAACTGGGGCGGCTGTGGTAAATGCGGTAAATATCATTGAGATCGGCGCGGGCCACGCCAGACCAGCATACACTACAGCACCAGCACGCGATTAGACAGCTCGTTACGCGGTTGTCCTTGAGGCGGGAAATGCGTTGCCAAATGCGTGCCAATCGCCTGTATGCCGTACAAAATGCCTGCTTCAAACTGCCCACTTCTAAACATTCCTTCCATATGCTGGCAAATCACCTGCCAGCCAGCCGTGCCCACATAGCGGTGTATGCCGCGGTCGGCAATCATCTCAACATCTTGGTCTGCCAGCAACAGATAAATCAACACCCCATTATTATGTTCGGTGTCCCAGATATTGAGCTGACCAAATAGCTGCAAGGCTCTTTGCTGCGGTTGTAATCCGCGCACAATCATGGCGCTGGGCAAGCCCGCCTCTATGACCACCCGAATTTCACCGGCGTGCTGTTGCTCACTCGCTGCTATTGCCTGCGCGATACGTTCTAAAGCCGCAGGTGGAAACTGCCGTGACACCTGCCGTGGATGGCTGCTGGCGTGTTTGATCCAGCGGCGCAAGGGATGCGAGGGTTTCATAGCATCCTCCGGCGTTGCGTGGCGTCATCACACACATTCAGAGGCTGAGCCCAGACAAGGTTACAGCCAAAGTACAAGTGCAATTCAGTCATCTCTACCAATCTCCAGATGCACCACCACCGCCAAAACCGCCCCCGCCGCCAGAGAACACATCTGCACCCCGCCCCGATGCAGCGCCGCCCCAACCGCTGGTCTGGCTGTACATGGGCCCCGCTGAGCCACCGCGTCCGCCCATCGCCAACGTGAAGATAAACGCTGCCAGACCGACTAAACCCATGACCAATGCGCTCGCACCCAAGAATCCAGCCAGCGCCCCTAACAAGCCGCCGGTGAACAGACTGCCAGGCAAATCGCCAAACAGCCCTTTTAACACGGCGCCACCCATGATAGCGGCAAACATTAATATCGGAAGCCATGACAGCCAATCTTCCGTCTGTGCTTTGCGGGCAGGTTCTGGTGGTGGCAGCTGTTCGCCCTGTATCAAGCGCATCAGTTGCGTTGACACTTGCTGCAAGCCAGCATAAAACTGCCCTTGCTTAAAGGCAGGCGCCATTTGCTCGCTGATTAATCGCTTGGCCACTGCATCGGGAATCGCGCCCTCTAGCCCATACCCGACCTCGATACGCATTTTGCGGTCTTGCTTGGCAACAATCACGATGATGCCATCATCTTGTTTGGCACGGCCAATCTTCCACGCTTCAGCCAGCCGAATACCAAACTGCGCGATATCTTCTGGCTGGGTGCTCGGTAACAGCAAAATAGCGATTTGACTGCCCGTCTGTTGGGCAAACTGACTTAATGACTGATTTAAAGCCGCCTGCTCTTCAGGCGTCAGGGTCTGAGTGAGGTCTGTCACCGGCGTCTGTAGTGCCGGAATCTCGACCAAAGCTGCGACGGCGTGGCTACATACCAGCCAGCAGACAGCCATCAACAGCCAGTGGCGCAGCCACCCCTTGCGGTCAGCGTGCATCAGCATACGGCTTATTTGCTGTCGCCAAACTCGACTTTAGGCGCGGTTGAAATCGCCTGTTCGTTTTCTACGCTAAAGCTAGGTTTGGGCTGGTAGCCAAACAGCATGGCGGTCAGGTTGTTGGGAAAACTGCGCACCGCAATATTGTATTGTTTCACCGACTCAATATAACGGTTACGCGCCACTGTGACGCGGTTTTCGGTCCCCTCTAGCTGCGCTTGCAAGTCTCTAAAGCTGGCATCCGCCTTGAGGTTAGGATAATTTTCAGACACCACCATCAAGCGCGACAGTGCGCTGGTCAGTTGCCCCTGCGCAGCCTGAAATTTTGCAAATGCGTCAGGGTCGTTTAACAACTCCGGCGTCACTTGCATGCTGCCCACTTTGGCGCGGGCAGCCGTCACTTCGGTCAGCACTTTTTCTTCATGGCTGGCATAGCCTTTGACTGTAGACACCAGATTTGGCACCAAATCGGCACGGCGCTGATACTGGTTGAGTACTTCTGACCAATTCGCTTTAGCCTCTTCATCCAGACTTTGAAACTGGTTATAACCGCAGCCAGACAGGCTCAGCATGGCAACAAACAACAGACTTTTGAGGATGGTTCGCATCACGCACTCCAGAAAACAATAATTGATAGGGTACAGCATGCAGACCAGCACACTGCGCTAACAAGCTTTAACATGATGCCGCCATCACGCGGATTCAAGCGCTGGTACGCAAAAAATCCCTGTTTAGCACGCACGTTCAACACGCTCACTGCGCGTGCTTGACTCAGCGTAATATTGAGGACGCGCTTTACTTGCAAAGGCGCTTACGGCAAGCCCGCAGGTGCAGCATGGCTTAACAACAGGCAGATATCCTGCCACACCTCGGCCTTGAGTGCAGGCTGCTGCAACATGGCCTCAGGGGGATGGGTGACTACGACGTATCGTTCACCCAGCCACAACACTTGACCACGCAGCGCGCTAAGGCTGTCATGGCGGCTGGTCAAAAAGGCATTGGCGGCAGCCAGCCCACATAACAACACCCTCGTGGCTTGT
>JAIXZQ010000082.1 GCA_027489475.1 Methylophilus sp. | reverse complement strand
TTGTACGGCGATTTTGCTATTTAACCGCAGTCGGACAAAAACAAAAGCCCGAAAAGAACACGATTTTATAGATAAATCATGCCTTTACGGGCTGCTTGTTTATAAACTACTTAAGCTTTTTAGGGCGTGACTTATCGCTTATAAATGTCTGCAGGACTTAGGCTTCCACCAATATCCGCAACATCCTGCGCAAGGGTTCTGCGGCGCCCCATAGCAGTTGATCACCAACGGTGAAAGCAGACAGATACTCACCGCCCATGGCCAGTTTGCGCAAACGGCCGACGGGTGTCATCAACGTGCCAGTCACCGCTGCTGGGGTCAGTTCGCGCATGCTGTGCTCGCGGGTATTGGGTATCACTTTGGCCCAAGGATTGGCTTCAGCTAAGCGTTGCTCAATCTCATCTAAGGGGACATCTTGGCGTAACTTTAAAGTAAGCGCTTGAGAATGGCAGCGCATGGCGCCAATCCGCACGCACAAGCCATCAATGACAATCGGGTCACTCTGACGGCCGAGAATTTTGTTGGTTTCAACGCCACCTTTCCATTCTTCTTTGCTTTGACCATTGCCTAAGTCTTTGTCTATCCAAGGTATCAGGCTGCCCGCCAAGGGCACCCCAAACTGTGACTGTGGCAACGCCTCGCCGCGTAAAGTATCAGCGACTGTTTTATCGATGGCTAAAATGGCTGAGGCAGGATCAGCCAATAAGGCTGCGGCTTGGTGATGAACCACGCCCATCTGGGTAATCAATTCACGCATGTTTTGAGCGCCAGCGCCAGAGGCCGCTTGATAAGTCATGGAGGTGGCCCACTCGACCATATCGGCTTTGAACAAGCCATTGAGCGCCATCAACATCAGAGACACGGTGCAGTTACCACCGATCCAGTTTTTACCACCTTGTGCCAACGCATCTTGAATCACATGCAGATTGACCGGATCGAGAACAATGACCGACGCATCGTCCATACGCAAAGTTGAGGCGGCATCAATCCAATGCCCCTGCCAACCCGCCGCACGCAGGGCCGGAAACACTGCGCTGGTGTAATCGCCACCCTGACAGGTGACAATCACATCCATCTGCTGCAAAGAAGGAATATGGTTCGCGTCTAGCAACGCAGGAGAATCTTTGCCGATGTCTGGCGCAGCACGACCAGGTTGTGAAGTGGTAAAAAATTGCGGCTCGATGTCCGCAAAGTCGTTTTCCTCACGCATGCGCTGCATCAGCACCGATCCCACCATGCCCCGCCAGCCAACAAATCCTACCTTTAACATAGTTCTACTCTCATTTAATGCTGTGCACTGGCACAGACGCTCACGTCATTCCCTTAAATTACTGGGTAAACGCTTATTTGGTGGACTTTTGTACGGCCTCACCGGCTTTTTCGATATCTTTGCCCATGCCATTTAAGGTGTTACAAGCAGACACCAACATGGCCAACGTCAACGATAACAATACTGTTCTTAGCATTTCGGTCTCCCAACCATTAATCAAATTGACTGCATGACATGCAGCACAGTGTTAATCCCTAAAGTTACCAAATTTAAGCGGAAAATCCGTAATATTTTTTTTCACAAAACTAATCGCTTCTTGCAAGGTATCGCGTTTGGCACCGTTGACTCTGACCGTGTCGCCTTGAATCGAGGCTTGCACTTTCATGCCACTGTCTTTAATCAGCTTGGTGATTTTTTTGGCCAAGTCGCTATCAATGCCATCACGCACCCGCAAGTCTTGCTTGACCTTGTTGCCAGAGACTTTTTGTACCTCTTTGTGTTCAAGACGCTTAGAGGATTCTGGCTCTTTTTTCTCCATCGCTGGCAACAAAATGTCTTTGACCTGATCGAGTTGAAAGTCATTGTCACCAAACAAGGTGAGGACTTTGTCTTTTTCATTAAACTCTATTTTCGCCGACGTGCCTTTGAAGTCATAGCGGTTAGTAATCTGCTTTGCCGACGCATCAATCGCGTTTTTTAGATTGACCATATCGACTTCAGAGCTAATATCAAAACTGGGCATGCGCAGTCCTTCACTTGTCAAAACATAACCGGGATCAGGCTAAGTTACCGCCTTTTAGATGCCGCCATTATTCAAAGTGGCAAACGTAATCCACCGCTTCAACGGTTTCGATATCGAAACTCGAATTGCCAGGCACCGTAAATTTTTCACCGCCGCGATAGGTGGTCCAGCCCTCTTCGCCTTTGAGTCTGACCTTGCACACCCCATCATTGATTTCCATCAACTCAGGTGAACCGGTATTAAATGTTAAGGTGCTAGGAAAAATGACCCCCACGGTACAGCGGGTTCCATTCGGGAACATCACGGTGTGGCTGACGCATTTGCCATCGAAATAGACGTTGGCTTTCTTTTTTACACTGACGTTATCAAATTGCGCCATGGCTGACTCCTATCAAGCATTGCATTAAATTAAACTATAGCCGAAAACCCCGTGGCCGGGATACTGATGGCTAGCTGCGGACCGGCACAACCGTCCGCAGCTTGGCCTTACATGGCGGCGACGATTTGGTCACCCATCTCAGAACAAGACACACGCTTGGTGCCTGCTTCGTAGATATCCCCCGTGCGGTAACCAGCAGCCAAGACTTTTTTAACCGCATTTTCGATACGGGTAGCGGCCGCTTCATTGTCAAAGCTGTAACGCAGCATCATGGCCGCGGACAAAATAGTGGCAATCGGGTTGGCCAAGTTTTTGCCAGCGATATCTGGCGCAGAGCCATGCGAAGGCTCGTACAAGCCTTTTTTACTTTCATTTAAGGAGGCTGAAGCCAGCATACCAATCGAGCCGGTCAACATCGAGGCTTCATCCGACAAGATGTCACCAAAAATATTGCCAGTCACCATCACGTCAAACTGTTTTGGGTTACGAATCAGTTGCATGGCGGCGTTATCCACATACATGTGACTCAATTCCACTTCGGGATACTCTTTGGCAACATCAATCACGATTTCTTTCCAGAATTCGGTAGTTTCTAGCACGTTGGCTTTGTCCACAGAGCACAGTTTTTTCTGCCGCTTCATGGCAATCTGAAACGCCACATGTGCAATACGTCGCACTTCTGGTTCGCTGTAAATCATGGTGTTAAAGCCTTCACGCACGCCCTGCTCATTGGTGCGCATTCCGCGAGGTTGACCAAAATACACATCCCCTGTCAGCTCACGCACAATCATGATATCCAGCCCAGCCACCACTTCTGGTTTGAGGGTAGACGCATTAGCCAACTCAGGAAACAACACCGCTGGACGCAGGTT
>JAIXZQ010000124.1 GCA_027489475.1 Methylophilus sp. | reverse complement strand
TGAAAAACATGCCTTGGGGGGTCGTCACCTTCCCTAAAGCCATGGGCAGTTTGGATGCCGTCAAGTAGGCCCTATCCTTTACGCACCATAGTGAAAAAAAACCCGTCAGAATGACGGGGTTTTTTTTGCCTATACGTATGAAGATAAATTTTTTGTCAGGGCAGCCTTCAGAAGCTAAAATATCTACCGATAATATAATTGATGACGATGCTTTAGCCTGCGACGCCAAGCCTCGTCACCGGGTGCAGACCACGCCTGCTTGCATGGCGGGTGTGGACCCTCAAAGGGCTTCTTCGGAAGCCCTCTTTTTTTGACAGCAATCATCGAAGCGCCTCTGCCTTGAACATGGCTGTATTGTGCATGAGGGGGTTTGCGCCGCTAAGCACGCATGCAGCGCCGTATGGCAGGGTGGGGGGTATGCGGATGGGTTAGGCGCGACGTTTGCGTATCCAAAAGGTGAATACGCCTTCGACTTCTTGCTGATACTGCAAACTATGACCGGTTTGTCGACAAAAAGCGTCAAAGTCTTTTTTTGAACCCGGATCCGTCGCCATGATTTTGAGCACTTGTTCAGGCGCTAAATCATTTAATGCTTTTTTACAGCGTAAAATCGGCAGTGGACAGTTTAAATGGCGGGCATCGACTTCTTTATCAAATTGCATGTGTCATCCTTGTGCGCGCGATCGCCAGCAGAGGCCATCAAGCTTGCGATAGCAATGTCATGGGCATACGAATCAGGCTGGCGTAATCGGGTGTCCCGCGCGTGCCCACGCTAAGATTCCGCCAGCCAAGTGCGATACATCACTGCGGCCTTGGGCCAAAGCAAACTCTCCTGCAGCAATTGAACGCACCCCACTGCGACAATAAAAAACAATTTTTTTATCGGCTGGAAACTGGTCAAACACCGTAGCTAAGTGGCCAAGCGGCACATGAATCGCTCGCGGTAAAATGCCAGACACCAATTCATGGTCGTTGCGAATATCAATCAACAGCAAGGCTGGATCGTCTAGGAGGGGGTGTAGCTCATCCGGTGTTAAGTGTTTAAGTGACATCAACAAACCCAGAGTAAGTATGCCGGAAGGCAAGAAAGGGTGGTGGCCAGAGGCAGAATCGAACTGCCGACACGAGGATTTTCAATCCTCTGCTCTACCGACTGAGCTATCTGGCCAACAGCAATAAAGGGTGTCCCCTCATCGCAAGACGCGCATTATAGCAAAGAACACTGGCATTGCACACTTTTGTTAAAAAAAATCCAAGCGCTGTCAGTATCGCGTCTAGGGTCGCCAGTTTGCACCCCCCGCTTGCCAGCTTAGGCCTATATTTCTGGCTTACAACTACGCTTAAACGGCACGTTTAAATACATCGTGCTGAATCTCCTGCAATGGCAGCAAAGACGCACCGATGTCTCGCTTATGGGGTCATCAACGGGCGATATCAGATTGCATTCAGTTCACGCTGCATGGCTCTATGCCCGGACTGACGCTGTGATGAATACATCGTAGTATTATCTTTAACAGTTAACCATGTACGATGGTGTGTAAAACTTTGGAGTCTTTGATGCAAAAAACAGTCATGATCATGGGCGAGGTGCTCGTTGATGTGTTTCCTGAAGCCACACTGATAGGCGGTGCGCCCTATAACGTGGCGCGACATTGCCATGCCTTTGGGTTGGATGTGCATCTGTTGACGGCCGTTGGGCAGGATGCGCTGGGCGCGCGTATCTTGGCAGAGATGCAGGCGATGGGGCTCTCACCAGCGGGGGTGCAAACAGCCATTGAGGCGCCCACCGGTCAGGTGCAGGTGCACCTGTTGCCCGATGGTCACCGTTTTGAGATATTAGATCAGCAAGCCTACGATCACATCATGCTGGCGCCCATGATCAGTCAGGCGCAGCAACATCCCCCGCATGTGGTCTATTTTGGCTCGCTAGCGCTGCGGCATGCCGCCATGCGCACGCGTTTTAGCGAGTGGTTACAGTATTGTTCTAACGCCACGCGTGTCTGCGATATTAATCTACGTGCGCCTTGGTTTGATGCCGAGAGTTTGCGGCTGTGTTTACACTCTGCGGATATCCTGAAAATTAATCATGAAGAACTCCCCACTGTGAGCCAATTGCTCGGGCTGCCAGCGTCACCAGATTTGAACGCTTTGGCGCGTCAATTGCTGATGGTATTTGGCTTATCAGAGATGTTTGTCACCTGTGGCGAAGAAGGCAGTTTTTGGCTAGACAAATTTGGCCATGGCTTGCGCGTGCCTCCAGCACGCTTATCCGCCCCCTTTGTTGACAGTGTTGGTGCGGGAGATGCCTACACGGCGGTGTTGATTCGCGGGGTCTTGGCCGGCTGGTCAAGACAGACCATCCTCTCGCGTGCAGCCAGTTTTGCTGCAGAAGTATGCACCGTACGCGGTGCGGTGCCGGCAGAGGCTGCGTTTTACGAGGCCTTTGTTTAGCCGCCGCCTATGCCTGACTGCATCGCTTGTTAAGAAGCCCGCTGTGGTTGGCCTTAACGTGGGGTGCATTAAACATTCTAGGCCTGACTAGACAGTTTTTTTCGTAAAAACAGAAACTTATTGTCATTTATGACTAGGCAAAGCCAGGGCATGTCGTTATAATGCGCGTTTCGTGTAAATTGAATGTCGTTGCGGTAGGCAAATGGGTTGTCTGGCTGCGAAGACATTGACGCTTTTTAGGATATTAAAAGATGGCGATTACCGCAGAACAATCCGCAAAAATCATTAAAGATTTTCAACGCAGCCCTAACGATACCGCCAGCCCAGAAGTCCAAGTGGCTTTGCTGACATTCCGTATCAGCTACCTGACTGAGCACTTCAAATCTAACAAAAAAGACAACCATTCACGCCGTGGCCTGCTGGCTTTGGTGAGCCAACGTCGTCGTTTGTTAGACTACCTCAAAGGTAAAGATGTGAGCCGCTATCAAACGCTGATCGAGCGCTTGAACCTGCGTAAATAATTTGGTTAAAGTGATACGCTTCTTAGTTCACTTTTAACGAATAAAAAGCCGACGGCATGGTGATTGCCTCGGCTTTTTTGTTTTACATTCCCCGAGATTACGTCATCGTTTGTCGGGTAAAGTCACCAAACGGGGTGGCTTCTGTGAGTGCGTTTTGCCTGTGATGCAGGCAAAAAGCGTGCTGATGGAAGTCACCGCATATTGAGAAAATTGGCTATTGGGTAGTGAATAGCCATGTTGAGAAAAGGAAGAGTTATGTTTGAAATCAGTAAACGCAGCATCCAGTTCGGCGCACACACGCTGACGATTGAAACCGGCGAAATCGCCCGTCAGGCCGATGGGGCTGTGATGGTAAGTTACGGTGATACCGTAGTATTGGTTGCTGCCACCGCTAAAACCGAAGTGAAAGAAGGTCAGGACTTTTTTCCGCTGACCGTGGATTATCAGGAAAAAACCTATGCGGCTGGCCGCATTCCTGGGGGCTACTTTAAACGTGAAGGCCGCCCGACTGAAAAAGAAACGCTGACTGCACGTCTGATTGATCGTCCAATGCGTCCACTGTTTCCAGATGCGTTTTACAACGAAGTGCAAATTGTGGCCACCGTGTTATCGCTAGATCCAGAAATCGACGCAGATATGCCCGCCATGATAGGCGCTTCTGCCGCTGTTGCGTTGGCAGGGATTCCGTTTTATGGTCCGATGGGGGCTGCTAAAGTCGGCTACATCAATGGCGAATATGTGTTGAACCCAACCGCCTCACAACTGGCTGAATCTCAGCTGGATTTAGTCGTAGCCGCCACCGATTCTGCCGTGATGATGGTGGAATCCGAAGCCAAAGAATTGCCAGAAGATGTGATGTTGGGTGCTGTAGTCTTCGGTCACGAGCAGATGCAACCGGTGATTAAAATGATTAACGAGCTGGCGGCCGAAGCCGGTAAAGATGCTTGGGACTGGACACCGCCAGAACCAGATACCGCGCTGATTGAAAAAGTAGCCGCCATTGCTGCCGATGACATCAATGCCGCATTCAAAATCAAATCTAAGAGCGAGCGCTCAGCCAAGCTGGATGAAATCAAATCCCGCGTCATGAGCACGTTGATTACTGAAGAAACCTCAACCTTAGAAGCCAACAAGATTAAAGACGAGTTCTTTAAACTGGAAGCCAAAACTGTGCGTAGCCAGATTTTGAACGGTGAACCACGCATTGATGGCCGCGATACCCGTACCGTGCGTCCTATCACCATCCGCTCTGGGGTCTTGCCACGCACGCACGGCTCGGCCTTGTTTACTCGCGGCGAAACCCAAGCATTGGTGGTGACTACCTTGGGCACAGGCAAAGATGAGCAAATCATCGATGCACTGGCAGGTGAATACTACGAAAACTTTATGCTGCATTACAACATGCCGCCGTTCGCCACCGGTGAAACAGGCCGTGTAGGCTCTCCAAAACGCCGTGAAATCGGTCACGGTAATTTGGCAAAACGTGCTTTAAAAGCCGTGTTGCCTAAGAAAGAAGACTTTGACTACACCCTGCGTGTGGTGTCTGAGATTACCGAATCTAACGGTTCCAGCTCCATGGCCTCAGTCTGTGGCGGCTGCCTGTCCATGTTGGACGCTGGTGTACCCTTGACGGCACATGTGGCTGGCGTAGCCATGGGCTTGATTAAAGAAGGTAACCGCGTGGCGGTATTGACCGATATTCTCGGCGATGAAGATCACCTGGGCGATATGGACTTTAAAGTGGCCGGTACCGATAAAGGCGTGACTGCTCTGCAAATGGACATCAAGATTACCGGCATTACCGCACAAATCATGCAAGTGGCCTTGGCGCAAGCCAAAGAAGGCCGCGCGCACATTTTGGGCTTGATGAAACAGGCTGTGGCAGGGGTTAACACCGAAATGTCACAGTTTGCGCCACGTATCATCACTATGAAAATTAACCCAGACAAGATTCGTGACGTGATTGGTAAAGGCGGTGCGGTGATTCAGGCGCTGACCAAAGAAACCAACACCAGCATCGATATTGAAGATGACGGTACCGTTAAAATTGCCTGCACCAGCGCCGAAGAAGGCGCTGAAGCACAGCGTCGTATTGCGCAAATCACTGCTGAGGTAGAAGTCGGTCAAATCTACGAAGGTCCTGTGGTCAAAATTCTCGACTTTGGCGCGGTGGTGACCTTGTTGCCGGGTAAAGACGGCTTAGTTCACATCTCGCAAATTGCCCATGAGCGCGTAAAAGCGGTCAGCGATTATGTAAAAGAGGGCGATATCGTGAAGGTGAAAGTGGTCGAAATCGATGACAAAGGCAAAGTGCGCTTGAGCATGAAAGCCTTGATTGACCCCCCAGCCCGCACAGATGCGCCAGCGGCTGAATAAGCCGAGCAGTCTGTAAAAAGCCCGCGTAAGCGGGCTTTTTTATGGGCGCAGCGTTGCTTGCACATTGCGTTATTGTACGTATAGTCGGCCGCTAAGCCTTCAAGCACAATAGAACCGTATGCAGTGGATGAACATGGCGACGGTCGCAAAGATGGCCGTATTTTTTCGATGCATCGGTGCGCTCAGCCTTACTCTCTGGGGCATGCGTGTCGATGCACTCGAAACAGCGCCACTGGTTCTGGATACGATAGAAGTACAAGCACATGAAGTCCATGGACTAGATATGCTTGAGG
>JAIXZQ010000267.1 GCA_027489475.1 Methylophilus sp. | reverse complement strand
GGCAGGCCATCATCACCGCTTGCATGTCTGCTCTAAGCCGCAGCTGACCTGCGAATCTTCCCATGCGCTGCATCTCAAATCCCCAACCAAGCATGTTCGCCACTCAATGTATAGACTTGAAAGCTGAGTTCGCTTTCAGGGTAATCACCTTTTAAATCGGCGCGCTCCCAAGCCAAGGTGTTGCCCATGGCTTTTAATGACGCTGCATAGGCCATTAATGCCGTATACGAGCCTTTGAGCGTGACCTTGACACCATGCTGATAAATACGTGGCACGTGCTTCCAGGCCTCTTCTGACAGGCTGGCTGCCGCACTCGCCTCTGCACTGGCTGGCGCTTGCAAGCGTTTACGCTGTTCGTTAATAAAGTCCACCACCGGTAACGACTGCATTTCTAGCATCTCTAGATCGGGGTGCTTTTGTAGCAGTTTTTTCAACACATTCACCATTTCTTCGGGCGCGACCATCACCTGTGACAGCTTAACCAGTTCGGCAGATTGGCTGGCCAACCGTTGTTGTGTCTCAGCAATCTGCTGCTGATAGACATTGCCACCCGGTTGAGGTGCAGCCTGATTGGCCAGCAGCGTGATTTTCTCAGTCAAGGCAGCGGTATCGTTTTGCCATTTGCTAATCGCCTGTTGCGTCTCATTGATTTGCAGGCGTTGCGGTTCGAGCAAAAAGGTATCCATCAGCCCAACCACGGCCAACAGCCCGGCTGCAAATATCATCCAGCGCTCGCGCTGTGACAAGACTTGCCATTTTTGATTAAGAATGTGCCATTGTTTCATCGGTGGTGATCGCGCTTTCTCTGCCTGATTGCCGCGGCCTATTTGGCCGGTGCCGCCTGTATGGTTTGTTCTACAAAGGCATCCCAAGACAATCCACTGGCCTGTCTCTCGGCTGCCTGCATATCCTGCCCTTTAACCTCAAACGCGTACACCGTGAGGCTGGGAGCGGCAGCAGCGGCCGTTGTCGCGGTATTGCCTGCCGGGTTAGCCGCCGGGCTGGCGGCTGGTGTAGCAGGCAACGCGGTACTGCCCGCACTGCCTTTAGCATTGGTCACAGCAGCACTGGACTCACTGGCGGGTGAGGCTGCGGCCGCATTGACCGCCTCAGCGCTGGCTGGTGATGCACTGCCCCCCGCTGCGGGCGTTGGTTTCACCAAGGCAATCTGCTTAAACTGAATGCCGGAAAATTGGGTTCCTGCAAATACTTTTTGTAAAGACAAGCGGCCAAGATAGGCGGGAATATCTTGCGTTTGCAGGGCTTTGCCCATTAAAGATAAATGTTGCAAGGCCGGGGTAATACTAAAGCCCGTGAGCCAGACGCCGGGATATGGCTGTGCCGCCAGCGCCCGCATATAGTCGATTAATTGTGGCGCTGCCGCGCTCAAGCTGGCACTAAAAATCTGCAAGACTTGGGTTTGCATGTCTAGCCGCGCTTGCAATTGTTGCAATTGAGCGTTCAGTTGTGTGTTATCCACCGGCTTGATTTGGCTGGCCAACACTTCAAGCTTTTTCTGCATGGCTTCATAGCCTGCTTGCGCCTGTGTTTGTTGCACCTTTAATACCGCCAACTCATCTTGCAAGCGGCCATACAGCCCCAGCATCACGCCTGCCGCCAACAGATAGACCACCGCCACCAACGGCAGACTAAACCAGTCACGTGCACGGACAGGAATGCCATCAAACAAATTAATCTGCTGACTCATGCAGCCTCCTGACGCAAGGCAGCACCCAGCGCGGGCAACAACATGGCTTGTTTTTCTAGGCTAGAAAAATCTTCATTGGCCGGCAGATCCACAATGTCTTCTAGATTAAACACATTGACGGGCACATACAGGCTACTGCTCAGACCACCGACCAAATAATCGCGGTGTGGCACGGGGGCCACCACCAATCGGTTGACGCTCAGATATGGAAACTGACGGTCAAAACTATCCATCGAGCGTTGCAGTTCAAGCACCAACTTATCAAAGTTGGTTCTAAAGATTTCATCCCGGTCATGCAAAAAATCACGGTCTAATTCAATCACGCGGGTGTGATACAGCTCGCCCTTGGCGGTAAACGTCATCAGGCAACCTCTGGGCAACATGCTAATGGTCACCAGTGCTCGTTCTTCAAATTCCAGAAGATGTGCGATATTGCGTTGTGCCAAAGCATGCACATCCACGGATTGCAGATTAAAACCCGCCTCCATCAATTGCTGACCCACTTCGGCAACCACGGCCTTTTTGGCACAAATGGCCAACATCAGCGGTTGGCGGCTAGACAAGCCAGGGTCCACCGGCACATCGATGCCATCCACCACGGCTTGCTCCACGGAATAATCCAGCAGCCCTTTCAGCTTCCAGCGCAAAGCGGGTTTGACTTCATTCTCTGGCAGATTGGGTTTATCGATTTGTACGATATTGTATTGATCTACGTTCAATACCAGATTACACGGCAGCGCTTTCAGGTCATTTTTGGTCACAAAGTGACGCAACGCGGGGGTGGCGTGTAAAGGCAGTTGTTCAACCGCGGCAAAACTCACCACCGGTTTGGCGCCCGATTCAGCGGGTTTAATCGCCACGGTACTGACGTGCATGTCCGTGTAGCTGATGCCTACCTGCAGTTGCTTTTTTTGACGATTGAACCATTTCATAAAGACACAACAGTCTCTCTAAAAATTTTTTTATTTAAAATCAGTGTGTAATGGCAAAAAGTTAATGCATTATCGCAGATAAGTATACACAGTTGTCAGTTTTAGAGAGTGCAATCTTTTTTGCAACAATCAATTCGACGTTAATACTTTAGTAAGTTGCGTATTTTGCAACGCCTGATGCCAATGTGTGCACTTTTGGCGGTGTCATCTCTGCCCTTTTTACTATGAGCAAATTTAGTGCCGAACACGGCAAATCGATTGGACAATAAGCGAGGAAAAATCCCCTTGTTTACGCAGTTAACAAGGGGGGGGCTTAAAGCATGCAAAACTGGCGAAAAGCTTGGGAAGGACGGCATGCTGGCATGCCGTGTATGGCTTGCATCAGGAGGGTCGTTGAGAGCACTGTCGAGCAAGACTTGAGCAGCAGCGACCTGTCGCAAAAGCCCGCCTCAACCGTTTGGCAACGGAGTAGGCGAATGCTTAGAAGTTTTCACGCATATAAATGATAGGCGCTTTGTAAATCCCAAACGACGCCCGCGCACTTGGGTCGCTGTTGCCTAACCACGGGATGCTGCCGCCAGTGGCTGTACTCTCAGTGCTGCTTAAGCAGGTTCTATCACCTGCAGATGCCGCCCCCAGATTGACTTCAAGGTCTACACTGCCGACATTCGGCCGACCATCGCTGCCAATGCGCGGT
>JAIXZQ010000019.1 GCA_027489475.1 Methylophilus sp. | reverse complement strand
TCCGAGCCATTGCCTACAAACACTTGATTGGCTTGCAAGCCATGGTAATCGGCAATCGCCGCTTTTAGCCGACTGGAGTCAGGGTCTGGATATAAGCGCAAACTTTCCGCGGCCTCAGTCTGAAGGGCAGCCAACACCGCCGGACTGGGACCGTAGGGATTTTCGTTGGTATTGAGCTTAATCAGATTGTGCAGTTTGGGTTGTTCGCCGGGCACATACGGGGTGAGACGGTGAACAAGTGCGCTCCAGTATTGACTCATAGCCGACCTTTATTTGAGACGATATTCGGCGCTTCTGGCGTGGGCTTGCAAGCCTTCACCATAAGCTAAAGTCGCAGCAATTTTGCCCAAGGTTTGAGCGCCCGCTGAAGACACCATAATCAGGCTAGAGCGTTTCTGAAAGTCATAGACGCCGAGGGGAGAACTGAAGCGGGCCGTGCGTGAGGTAGGCAGCACATGGTTAGGCCCTGCACAATAATCCCCTAAGGCTTCGCAAGTATCGCGTCCCATAAAGATGGCGCCCGCATGTTTCACTGAGCGGCTAAACGACAGCGGGTCATCCATAGACAACTCTAGATGTTCTGGCGCGATGTAATTACAAATATCCGCTGCTTCTTGCAAGTCTTTCACTTGAATTAATGCACCACGGTTCTGGAGTGAAGTGCGAATAATCTCTTGACGTGGCATTTCCACCACCTGACGGGCAATGCTGGCCTCAACCTGATCTAAAAACGCTGCGCTGGGGGATAACAGAATGGCCTGCGCCAGCTCGTCATGTTCGGCTTGGCTAAATAGGTCCATTGCTGTCCAGTCCGGATTGCTTTTGCCATCACTGATGACCAAAATCTCGGACGGTCCCGCCACCATGTCTATGCCAACCACGCCAAATACACGGCGTTTTGCCGCGGCAACATAGGCGTTGCCTGGGCCCACAATCTTATCCACCTGCGGCACCGTTTGCGTGCCATAGGCCAAGGCACCCACCGCTTGCGCACCACCAATGCAAAATACACGGTCTACGCCACACACGGCTGCGGCTGCCAACACCAATGCATTTTTTTCACCATGTGGGGTAGGCACCACCATAATCAGTTCTGCAACCCCAGCCACTTTGGCGGGGATGGCGTTCATAAGTACCGAAGAGGGATAAGCCGCTTTGCCACCGGGCACATACAAGCCCACGCGGTCTAAGGCAGTGACTTGTTGACCGAGCAAGGTACCGTCGTCTTCGGTGTATTGCCATGATTGCATCACTTGCTTTTCATGGTAGCTCCGAACCCGTGCGGCAGCCGCTTGCAAAGCCTCACGCTGATCGACTGGCAAACTCTCCAGAGCGGCTTGTAACTCCGCCTGTGAGATTTCTAAGTCAGACATGGTCGCGGCATCGGTTTTGTCAAAACGCTGGGTATATTCCAACACCGCCGCATCACCGCGGGCTTTCACATCCTTAAGAATGCCAGCCACCACTTGGTCTATGCTGTCATCTTGTGCAGTTTCAAACGCCAGCAAGGCTTTCAGTTCGGCATCAAAGCCATGGTCACGGGTATTTAATCGTTTAATTTTCATAAGGCTATCAGCTATTGATCCAGTGTGATGGCACTGGCAAAACTATCGATAATCGGTTGCAACAAGGGACGGTTCACTTTGAATGAGGCCTGATTGACCACCAGCCGGGAGCTAATTTGTCCAATCTCTTCTACCGCTTTGAGTTTATTGGCGCGTAAAGTTCCGCCGGTACTCACCAAATCAACGATTGCATCCGCCAAACCCACCAGCGGCCCTAATTCCATAGAGCCATAGAGTTTGATGAGGTCCACATGCATGCCTTTGGCGGCAAAATGTTCACGCGCCGTTTTCACATATTTAGTCACCACTTTGAGACGTGCGCCCTGCCGAATGCTGGCTTCGTAGTCAAAGTCGTCTCGCACCGCCACCATCATGCGGCAGCGAGCTATATTTAGGTCTAACGGCTGATAGAGACCGTCACCGCCATGCTCATCCAGCACATCTTTGCCAGCAATGCCTAAATCGGCGGCACCATATTGCACATAGGTCGGCACATCGGTGGCGCGCACAATCACCAGACGCACATCCTCGCGGTTTGTTGGCAAAATCAGCTTGCGAGAAGACTCAGGATCTTCAAGCGCATGGATGCCTGCCGCCGCCAGCAAAGGCGTGGTTTCTTCAAAGATGCGGCCTTTGCTCAAGGCAATCGTAATCATGATGCGTTCGCTCTGCGCACTTTGGCGCCCAGTTGATTAAGTTTTTGTTCCAGTTTTTCGTAGCCGCGGTCGAGGTGATAAATTCGGTCTATCACGGTTTCACCCTCAGCAACCAAGCCTGCCAATACCAAGCCAGCAGAGGCGCGCAAATCGGTCGCCATAACATTGGCGCCTTCAAGCGCAGCCACGCCTTTGACCACCGCCGTATTGCCTTGCACCTCAATGCTGGCACCCATACGTTGCAATTCTTGCACATGCATAAAGCGGTTTTCAAAAATGGTTTCGATGACGGTAGCCACCCCTTCGGCCATGGTATTCATGGCCATAAATTGTGCCTGCATATCGGTCGGAAACGCCGGATGGGGGGCCGTACGGATATTCACTGCCTTTAGCTTGCCGTTACTTTTCACAGTAATACTGTCTGCGGTGGTGCTCAAAGTGGCGCCCGCTTCACGCAGCTTTTCAATCACCGCTTCAAGCAAGTCTGGACGCGCATTTTTTAAGGTGACTTCACCGCCAGTCATGGCAGCCGCCACCAGATAAGTGCCTGCTTCAATGCGGTCACAGACGATGGCATGTTGCGCCCCGCTCAACCGCTCAACCCCTTGAATGGTGATGGTGTCGGTGCCAGCGCCGGTAATGCGGGCGCCCATTTTATTGAGACACTCGGCCAAGTCCACCACTTCGGGTTCTTTGGCAGCATTTTCAAGCACGGTGGTACCCTCTGCCAAGGCTGCGGCCATCATGAGATTTTCGGTACCGGTCACGGTCACCACATCTAAATAGATTTTACAGCCCTGCAAACGACGGTTAGGTAAATGCAAGGTACTGGCTTGGATATAGCCATGCGTGATATGCAT
>JAIXZQ010000276.1 GCA_027489475.1 Methylophilus sp. | reverse complement strand
CGCTGGATTGGCCTTGCCTTTAGAGGCTTTCATACACTGACCAACCAGTGCGTTAAAGGCTTTTTCTTTCCCAGATTTAAATTCATCCACCATGGCTTGATTGGCCGCCAGCACCTCTTGAATGATGGCCTCAATCGCACCGCTGTCAGAGACTTGCTTAAGCCCTTTGGCCTCGATGATGGCATCGACTTCGTCCTCACCGGCCCACAAGCCTTCAAACACTTGTTTGGCTGCATTGTTAGATAAGGTGTTGTCTGCAATCCGCTTGAGTAAGGCCGCCAATTGACTGGCAGAGACTGGACTGTCAGCCACGGCTTTTTCTTCAGCATTCAGCTTGGCAGATAAGGCACCCATGACCCAGTTGGCTGCTTGTTTTGGCTCCGCGCCGGCAGCCACCGTGGCTAAATAATAATCCGCCAGCGCCCGCGAGGCAGTCAGCGTATTGGCGTCATAGGCCGATAATTGATAATCGCTGATTAAGCGGGCTTGCAGCGCCTGCGGCAACTCAGGCATCTCGGCTCGCACGCGCGCTTTGTCCGCCTCGGTGACCTCTAGCGGCAACAGATCCGGGTCGGGGAAATAGCGGTAATCGTTGGCTTCTTCTTTGCTCCGCATGGCACGGGTTTCGCCGGTGTCTGGGTTAAACAGCACGGTGGCTTGCTGTATCGTGCCGCCGTCTTCCAGTGTTTCGATTTGCCACTGGGTTTCATACTCAATGGCTTGTTGCATAAATTTGAACGAGTTGAGGTTTTTAATCTCGCGGCGCGTACCGAATTTTTCGCTGCCTTTGGGGCGCACAGAGACGTTCACATCACAGCGGAACGAGCCTTCTTGCATATTGCCATCGCAAATGCCTATCCATTGCACCAATTCATGCAGTTTTTTGGCGTAGGCAACCGCCTCGGCTGCACTCCGCATATCTGGCTCGGTGACGATTTCCAGCAGCGGCGTGCCCGCACGATTTAAGTCTATGCCTGACATGCCCTCAACCGCACCATGCACCGATTTACCGGCATCTTCTTCGAGGTGGGCACGGGTAATATTGACAACCTTTTCATAGGCCTCGGTATTTTTACCGGCAGGCACTTGGATGGTCAGTTTGCCTTTACCAACGACGGGTAATTCAAACTGGCTGATTTGGTAGCCTTTGGGCAGGTCGGGATAAAAATAATTTTTGCGTGAAAACACGCTGCGAGGCGCCATCTCAGCATCGATGGCCAAGCCAAATTTAATCGCGCATTCCACGGCTTTTTTATTCAGCACAGGCAACACGCCCGGCAGCGCAATACTCACCTCACACGCCTGCGTATTGGGCGCAGCGCCATAAGTGGTGGAGGCCCCGCTAAATTGCTTGGAATTGGTGTGTAACTGGACGTGGGTTTCCAACCCGATGACGACTTCCCACTGCATGTTAGAGATTCTCCAAACCGGCTGGCATGTGTTGGTGCCAGTCTGTCACGTGTTGATAGGCATGGGCGACATTCAGCATGCGTGCCTCATCAAAATAGTTACCGATAATTTGTAAGCCCACAGGCAGCGGCGTGCCTTCGGCATGATTGGCAAAGCCAGCGGGGATGCTCATGCCGGGCAATCCCGCCAGATTGACGGCAATGGTGTAAAGGTCTTCTAGATACATCGCCACCGGATCACTGGTTTTTTCGCCCACTTTAAAGGCCGTTGATGGCGCGGCCGGCCCCATAATGACATCACACTGCTTGAAGGCTTCAGCAAAATCTTGAGCAATCAGACGACGAATCTGCTGCGCTTTGAGGTAATACGCATCGTAATAGCCGGCACTCAGCACATAGGTGCCTATCAATATCCGGCGCTTGACCTCGGCACCAAAGCCTTCGGCGCGTGATTTCATGTACATATCCATCAAATCGTCATATTCCGCCGCGCGGTGACCATAGCGCACCCCATCATAGCGTGACAGGTTGCTTGAGGCTTCAGCCGGCGCCAGCACGTAATACACCGGAATCGACAAATTATTGTTGGGCAGGCTCACTTCAACCATCTCGGCGCCGAGTTTTTTGTATTCGGCGATTGAGGTTTCAATGACCTTGGCCACCTCGGCATTCAGGCCTTCGGCAAAATATTCTTTAGGCAGTCCTATGCGCAAGCCTTTAAGCGGTTGCGTGGTTTCCATTGCCGGTAGCCCACGGGTGTAGTCTTCTTTTTCGCGGTTGACGCTGGTGGAGTCACGTTCGTCAAACCCGGCCATGACATTGAGCATCAGCGCACAGTCCTCAGCGGATTTTGCCATGGGGCCGGCTTGGTCTAAGCTGGAGGCAAACGCAATCATGCCGTAACGCGACACCAAGCCATAGGTGGGCTTGAGG
The DNA here is from genome assembly GCA_027489475.1 of Methylophilus sp. Taxonomy (GTDB): domain Bacteria; phylum Pseudomonadota; class Gammaproteobacteria; order Burkholderiales; family Methylophilaceae; genus Methylophilus. The sequence goes on along the minus strand of JAIXZQ010000276.1, from coordinate 1,708 downwards.
CCGGTAAAGCCGCACAAGGAGGCGGGCTGACGAATAGAGCCGCCAGTATCTGTGCCAGTGTCCGCGGCACACAGGCGAGCAGCCACGGCTGCCGCAGAACCGCCTGAACTGCCTCCAGGCACACGGGCTAAATCCCACGGATTTTTAACGCCGCCAAAATAACTGGTTTCATTGGACGAGCCCATGGCAAATTCGTCCATATTGGTCTTGCCCAGATTGACTGCACCTGCCGCATCAAACTGGCTGATGACATGCGCATCATAGGGCGAGATAAAGGTTTCCAGCATCTTAGAGCCGCAAGTGGTGCGCCAACCCTGGGCACAAAATATATCTTTTTGCGCAATGGGAATCCCGGTAAGCGGCCCGGCTTGACCGGCAGCGATGCGGGCATCGGCGGCTTTGGCCTGCGCCAGTGATTTTTCTGCGTCTATGGTGATATAAGCATTGATACTCGGATTGAGCTGCGCCATGCGCTGCAAATAAGTGTGCGTCAACTCTACGCTAGAGCATTGCTTGTTAGCCAAGTGTTGGCTGAGCTGTTTGAGACTGCTGTTAATCATGATAAAAACCGTGTAATTGGGGCTGCACGTTGGGGCGGCAGGCCAGGATTATTCGATGACTTTAGGCACCAGATACAGGCCGTCTTGCGTGGCCGGTGCAATCGACTGAAACAGTTCACGTTGATTGGTTTTGGTCACCACATCTTCGCGCAGCCGCTGTGTGACATCTTGCGAATGCGACATCGGCGTAATGCCAGTGGTGTCTACCGCCTGCATCTGTTCAATCAAGCCCAAAATGCCCGACAGTTTGTGCAGCGTTTCTTGCGCCTCTGTGTCGCTGATTTCAATGCGCGCCAAAGTGGCGATGCGTTTGATGTCCTGTAAATTCAGTGCCATGTTTGCGTCTGTACGTGTTAAGTTTTTTGAAAGCACATCTTAATTTTGAGTGCGTTTTGCGCTATTATACCTTGATTTTAAGCCACACTTGGATTAAACCCCACCGCTGGATGAAACCTGCAAAAGGTTAAAGCCGAGCCGGGATTTAAGCCACACGCAAGATGGCGCCTCGCACAGTCAGCACTCACACAGGATAAAACATGTTCGGTTATCTCAACAGCTACTTTTCCAACGACCTTGCCATTGACCTTGGTACCGCCAACACGCTGATTTATGTGCGTGGTAAAGGCGTGGTTTTGGATGAGCCATCGGTGGTCGCCATCCGCACCGAAGGCGGACCCAACGGTAAAAAAGTATTGCTGGCGGTGGGGGCAGATGCCAAAAGCATGCTGGGACGCGCGCCGGCCAATATTCAGGCCATCCGACCGATGAAAGACGGCGTGATTGCCGACTTTACGATTACCGAACAGATGTTGAAGTTCTTTATCCGCAAGGTGCATGAATCTCGCTGGTTTTCGCCTAGCCCACGCATCATCATCTGTGTGCCTGTCGGCTCTACTCAGGTGGAACGTCGTGCGATTAAAGAGTCTGCCGAGCGCGCCGGGGCCAAACAGGTGTTTTTGATTGAAGAGCCTATGGCTGCCGCGATTGGGGCTGACATGCCCGTGGCTGAAGCCACCGGCAGCATGGTGGTGGATATCGGCGGCGGCACCACCGAAGTGGGCGTGATTTCCTTGGGCGGCATTGTCTACGCCAAATCCGAGCGTGTAGGCGGCGATAAATTTGACCAAGCCATTATTGATTACATCCGT
>JAIXZQ010000319.1 GCA_027489475.1 Methylophilus sp. | reverse complement strand
GCATCGCCCAAGCATTAGGCACCGAATCGTTGAGTACCACAAACTCGTATGGCAAATCAGGTCTATCCGAGACAGCCGCCAACTTTTGCCCAACCTGTTGCACATAGCGTGTCAGCTCAGGATCTAAAGTGTAATCACCGCCTTGCGATTGACGCGCCGGGCTGTAATTTTGCTGACCAATTTGCACTTCTTTGTCTTGCGAGACAAATTGAAATTCACGTTGCTTGGTGACAGGATTGACGCCACACGCTAACAGCGTGGCTGACAGCAGCAACACCAGTAGTTTTTGCGGACGACGATGTGTCATGGCATGCCTTAAAAATAAATATCCATGAAATGATTAGCCGGTCGTTAGGTGATCACCGTTGGCTGCTGACGCCCCGTCAAAGTCGGTAATTGCGTCAGTTGATGTGCAACTGCAATCAGCTCAGCCAGCGCGTCTTGTGCATCCATTTGCTGCAAGGCGGGATCTTCGGTATAGGCTTCAAGATACACCCGTATCGTTGCGCCTTCCGTCCCGGTACCCGATAAACGCACCACGATGCGCGAACCACAACGGAACAAGATGCGCAGGCCTTGACCTCGACTGACTGAGCCATCCACCGGGTCGGTATAACTAAAGTCGTCCACCGTCGCTATGGTGTAGCGACCGATGGTCTGGCCGGGCAAACGGTCAAACTGCGCTTGTAGGTGCGCAATCACGGCCTGTGCTTGTGCCGTAGGGACCGCCTCGTAATCATGCCGAGAATACACATTGCGGCCATACTGTTGCCAATGACTGCGCACCAGCGATTCTACTGACTCACCAGTGGCCGCCAGCAAATTAAGCCAACACAAAACCGCCCATAAACCATCTTTTTCGCGCACATGGTCGCTGCCGGTGCCAAAGCTTTCTTCGCCACACAAGGTAACTTTTCCCGCATCCATCAGGTTGCCAAAAAATTTCCAGCCGGTAGGGGTCTCGTAGCAAGGGATGCCCAGTGCCGTGGCCACGCGGTCAACTGCACCGCTGGTCGGCATAGAACGCGCCACGCCTGCCAGCCCTTGTGCATAGGCCGGGATGCGTTTGGCGTGTGCTGCAATCAAGGCCAGACTGTCTGACGGCGTGACAAAAAAATGTTGACCTAAAATCATATTGCGATCGCCATCGCCATCCGATGCGGCGGCCAGATCCGGTGCCTGTGCGCCATACGCGACGTTAACCAGGGCATCGGCATAGGTCAGGTTGGGGTCGGGATGACCTCCACCAAACGTCTCTGACACCTCACAATGCATCAAACTGTCTGCAGGCGCCCCTAAGCGACGGACAAAAATCTCTTGTGCATAGGGGCCAGTCACGGCATGCATGGCATCAAACACCATGCGATGACCGTTGGCCAACCAATGTTTGATGGCCGGAAAATCGAACATAGTCTGCATCAGATCAGCATAATCGGCCACCGCATCCATCACCTCGACCTCAAAGCCTTCCAGCACGGTCTTGCCGAGTCTGGATAAATCCACATCCGGCAAGTCTGCCAGACTGTAGCGATCAATCTGCTTGCTGCGGGCAAAAATCGCCTCGGTGATTTTTTCAGGCGCGGGGCCGCCATTGGCCGTATTGTATTTGATGCCAAAATCTTCCTCTGGCCCGGCCGGGTTATGGCTGGCCGACAAAATGATGCCGCCAAAAGTATGATATTTGCGGATGATGTGCGACGCCGCCGGCGTGGAGAGAATGCCATGCTGACCCACCATCACCTTGCTAAACCCATTGGCCGCCGCCATCTTGATGATGATTTGAATCGCCTCGCGGTTAAAATAGCGACCATCTCCGCCCACGGTCAACGTCGCATTCGGCGGAATCTCCAAGGTATCAAAAATACTTTGTACAAAGTTTTGTAGGTAATGCGGCTGCTGAAACACACGCACTTTTTTGCGTAAGCCTGAGGTGCCAGGCTTTTGATCGTTAAACGGTTGGGTGGGGACGCTGTGCAGTTGCATGTGTAATCCAGTTAACTAAAGTCAACTTGATTGTATTACAAATTGGATGATGCTTCAGCCCAACACATGCTCATTTCGTGCTAACGCGGAGGCATTAAGATAATTTGGATATTAATGTATCGCTGAAGACCAGAAAAAACAAAATGCCCACGGGCTTGCTGGGCATTTTGTCTATTTGTCATGACAGTTGAAAACAGTGTCATGGTAATAATGTAGCAATGCAGTGTTATCCACGCTCTAGCGTAGTGTGAGCGCTACGTCTGCATAAGGGGTGTAGCATTTAACCGCGTTTTTCGACTTTTTCTGGTCGTTCAACTTTTTCGGCGCGTTCTACACGCTCAACTTTTTCGACACGCTCGACTTTCTCCACGCGCTCAACTTTTTCTGGGCGTTCAGCTTTTTCTACGCGCTCTACTTTTTCAGGTCGCTCGGCCTTTTCTACCCGTTCAACTTTTTCTGGACGCTCGGGCTTTTCTACCCGTTCAGCCTTTTCAGGACGCTCAGCTTTTTCTACACGCTCAGCCTTTTCAGGACGCTCAGCTTTTTCAGCACGTTCAGCACGAGGTGCTCGCTCGGTACGCTCTGCGCGATCAGCACGCTGAGCACGTGAGATTTCAGTACCCGTTAGGCGGTCATCCGAGCGCTGTGCACGAGAGATGTCTGCACCCGTCAGCTTTCCCTCTTTCTGACGATCACGAGCAACGCGCTCAACCTTGACACTATTGTCATCAATAGAGCCGTCCCCGCGAACTTTGATGCCGTTTACCAAATCATCACTGACCTTGTCACCGACTGGGCGTCTATCGTCCAAACTACCATCACCACGTAACTTTTGACCTGCAGTATTGAAATCATCCGCACCTGCAGCTAGCACAGCGCTGCTCAGCAACATGCCTAATAAAGCACTCATCAAAACCGTTGTTTTTTTCATCATCTATCCTCTCGATATTTTGTGTGTAAATTTCACACAAACACAGCGTAACACACAAAATATTATTGTCAATAATTTGTGTGCAAATTTTACACATATCGTTATAATGGCCACATGTTTGAGCAATCCTCTCCTTTAAATGATGCCCACCATTGGTTGCTTGCGACTTTTCGCAAGCTGATTAAGCCTATGGTGCGTCTCTTTTTAGCCAAGGGCGTGACCTACTCGCTGCTACTAGAAGAAATCAAACGTACTTTTGTTGAGGTGGCTGAAGAAGAATTCACTTTACAAGGAAAGTCGCAGACAGATAGCCGCATCACATTGTTAACCGGTGTCCATAGACGCGATGTTCATCGCATACGCTCTGAAGACAATACTGAAGTTAAAAGCCGTGCTAACTTCAGCGCACAGGTCATCGCACAATGGGTGGGTAATCCACGCTATCTGAACGCATCAGGCAAACCCAAACCTTTGCCTAGAACCCGTAAATTAGGTGATGAAGAAAGCTTTGAGTCTTTGGTAGCTACGGTGAGTAAAGATATTCGAGCGAGGCCAGTGTTAGATGAATGGTGCCGTACAGGAATCGTAAGTGTTTCAGACGACCAATTCGTTTCACTGAATATCGAGGCCTTTATTCCAAACGATAACCTTGAAGAACAACTTTTCTTTTTGGGCATGAACGTTCATGACCATTTAGCCGCTGCGGTGAACAATACCTTGCAGACACAAAAACTGTTTGAGCGATGTGTGTATTACGACAACCTGACCTTAGAGGAAATCGAAACACTGCACGCCTGGATCAAAAACCACGGCATGACTTTTCTGAAACAGGTCAACCAACAGGCCATGGGTACTGATCAGGGAACATCATCCAGCACCAATCAACACATGGCTAGTACTACGCCTCAGAAAACGTATCGTATGAATACGGGCTTGTATTTTTATTACGAGCCTTACGCTAACTCGTCTCAATCGGAAGACGCAGCAGATGCATAACCATCGCATTAAGTGCTCGCTACGCTTGCCGTTAACACAGTGCATCAGGTTAGTTTTTGTGCTGGCATTTCTGCCTTGGATATCTGCTGCCTTCGCAGGCAATATCTGTGACAGCACCATCAATTATGAATTGGATGAAGTTACGTCAGGGGCAGGAGGCATCGGTGGCACTGGTCTCAGCCCAGGGGGTATCGGTGGAACAGGACATGGGAACAGCGGCGGCATCGGTGGCACCGGTCACGAACAAAATAAAGGCGGCATGGGTGGCACTGGCCATAGCCCATCAGGGGGCGGCATTGGCGGAACTGGGGCCAAGAGTTCATTATTACAAGGCAATAGCAGAGTCATTGGCATCGTCACCGGCTTTGCCAGTATTTGTGTAAACGGCGTCGAGGTGCATTACGCCAGTGATACGCCGGTAGACCATGATGGACAGTCAGCCTCGACACAACAATTACAAGTCGGCCAGTTGGTTTCTGTGGCTGCCAGCGGGCAGGGGCAAGAGGTCAATGCACGTCGTATCTCAATCTTACATGCCCTATCAGGACCAGTGACCAAAGTGGAACCCGCTGGAGGAACCGTTCAGGTAATGGGCGCAACCATTGATATTTCACGTGCTATCAATGCACGGGCTGGCATTCAACTCGGCGACCAATTACAGGTGAGTGGCTTACGTCAGCCCAATGGCGTCGTGCATGCCACCCGCATAGACAAAGTACCGCCCAATACGCCGCAGTTTGCCATCCGCGAGTTAATTGCGAACGGCAACGGCCAAGGCGTACCCGTTAAAAACCTCCCTACGTCCGACCCGCAATTGCTCAGAATCAAAGGGCAATGGAGCGGTGGAGCATTCCAGGTGAAACAAATGGAGATGCAAGCGCATGAATCGTTAAGTGCGGGCACTGCCGTTCATATTCAGGGGTATGGCTTACGTCAAGGCAATGCCTTGCAACTCCAAGGCCTGACCATACAAACACCTCCACAACGCACGCGTTCAGACGATAAAGCTAAGCTGCTGGTGGTGCATGGCACAGTGGATGCGCAAGGCGCTGTGGTTGCACAACGCATTGAATATATTGATGAACGACGCGTGCTCGAACGTGGTGGAAAAGCTAAGCAAGAAAAAAACGAGCAAAAACAGCCATCAAGCAAACACAACAATAATGATGAGGATGCGGCGCGCAAAAATGAGTCGAGTCAAGACGACCAGAATGAAGCGTTGATTAAAGTACAAGCTGAAGCGGAAAAAGAACAACTGAAAGCGCAAGAAGCGCTGAGCAAGCAAGCAGAAGACCGTGAAAAACAAGCGGCTGAACTGACTCAGCAGAGTATTAAGCAAAATGAGGACAGGCTTAAAAACTTGCAAAAACAAGCGACGGATTTGCAGCAAACACAAACCAGTGGTTCGGGCTCCTCATCTCGCTTAATGCAGACCAGCCCGGGCGGAGATGCGGCTGCATCAAACATAGGTGCACCGTCAAGTGCAGTCAACGACAGCGCTGGCCGTTTATCTGGGAAGCAAGAACGCAGCGCATCAACGCTGAGTGATTCAGTGTCAACTGATGAAAAAATCCAACGAACGACAGTGCGTGATGCCGCGCAAAAACTTGAAAATACCTCCAACAATAGTCGTGTAGACCGCCCTGATAAGCAGCCACGCACTGAGAAAATGGAACGGTCTGAGCGTCCTGTACAGGTGGATAAGATAGAAAGAGTTCAACGGCCGGAACGGGTGGAGCGTCCGGATAAAGTAGACAAGCCTGATAAGGTCGAGCGGCCAGAAAAAGTCGAGCGCCCTGACAAGGTTGAAAAACCAGAAAAAGTTGAACGAAGCGGCAAAGACTAATTAACCATCAATATAGATGGGCCACTCACCTGGCACCAGATAAATCTCAATTTTAGGAGTGGACACATGTTTTACAAAACGCTGTGGGTAAGTGCACTGACTGCCTTATCCTTCAATGCGATGGGAGAGAGTCAGCTTACATTTACCACTGGGATGGATTACTCCAGCGGTAGTTATGGTCAATCTTCAAAAACCCGCATTCTATACATCCCGTTGATAGCCAAATATGAGTTGAATGATCGCTGGACATTTAAAGCGGTCGTGCCTTGGCTGCAAATTGAGGGCCCTGGTGGCGTCTCTGCGGATAGCCGTATTACTACCGGGACAACACTGTTTAATCGGCGCACACGCGAATCAGGATTAGGTGATATTGTCATTGGCACCACTTACAGCGCGTATCAATCTGATGCAAACAAACTCTATATTGATGTCGGCGGCAAAATTAAACTGCCTACAGCGTCTGAAAGCAAAGGCTTGGGGACAGGTAAAACGGATTACACCTTGTCAACAGACATATATAAGACATTCGATCAATTCACCTTACTCGGAACATTGGGCTATCGCGTGCTCGGCGACCCTTCTGGCATCAATCTAAACAATGTCTGGTTTAGTACGCTGGGGGGAGTGTATAAATTCAACAGTCAAAATACAGCCGGCATAACCCTAGATTTGCGACAGGCTACCAGCGCAAACTCAACAAATCTGCGTGAATACACTGCTTTTTACTCACACAAATTTAACGACACCTATAAGCTGCAAACCTATGTCGTCGTCGGGGATACCCGCTCTAGCGTAGACTTTGGTGCCGGGGCCATGTTGGCCATTAGCTGGTAACAGTGCTTGAGGTGAATGACCGTCGCGCAATCATTCACGCTGAGTCAAAGGCACTTTAAGGTTGACGTTAATAAGCTAAAATGCCTGCTTAAATGCCTCTTGCCCGATGAAAACTAGGTAAAATCATGAGCTGCTTTTACGTGACAGCCGCAGGGCGTTTGCGAAACACATCGTTAATATAGCACTCATACAAGCACATCGCTTTGATGTACTTAAACAAACAACTTAGGAGATCATTATGTGGACTAAACCAGCTGCTACCGAAATGCGTTTTGGCTTTGAAGTGACAATGTACGTCATGAACAAATAATTCAAGCCACGCTTGAATAAAAAACCCGCCTAGGCGGGTTTT
>JAIXZQ010000340.1 GCA_027489475.1 Methylophilus sp. | reverse complement strand
TCGTGGTCTTGACCATGCAGCATGTCGCGGACAAAAGACTGGTCGATTTTTAGCTGATCAAACGGCAGCCGTTTTAAATACGATAACGATGAATAGCCTGTGCCAAAATCATCCAGCGAAAAGCACACGCCCAGTGCCTTTAACGACTGCATTTTGTCGATAATATCTTCAACATTATCCACCAACATACTCTCGGTCAGCTCGAGTTTCAGGCGATGCGGGGCAATGCCGGTGAGGCGCAACAGTTGCGCCACCTGCGTGACAAAATCGGGTTGCAGATATTGTTTGGGACTGACATTGACGGCCAGCACCAACTGCCCTAATTCGGGGTGGGTAGCCCAGCGTTGCAAAAGCAAACAGGCTTCACGCATGACCCAGCGGCCCAAGGCAACAATTTGGCCGGTATCTTCGGCCAACCCAATAAATTGTCCCGGCATAATCAGGCCACGTTCTGGGTGCTGCCAGCGCACCAACGCCTCGGCGCCCACCTGCCGTCCCTGCTGGTCATACTGCGGTTGCAGATACAGCACAAACGCTTCGTCGGCAATGGCTAAATGTAAATCGGCCTCTAGCGCGACGCGATGACGCAGTTCCGTTTCCATCTGCGTATCAAAAAAGCGATACGCGTTGCGGCCCGCCTCTTTGGCTTTATACATAGCCATATCTGCCTTGCGTAACAATTCGTCTGGCTGACTCAGGCGCTCGGCATCAAACAACACTACGCCGATGCTGGGGGTGGCCAGGTGCTGATGCTGATCCAATTGAAACGGCGGTTTGAAGGCTTGCAAAATCTTGTCGCACACCCTTCTGGCTTGTTGCTCCGCCATGGCAACATCGGCATGCAATTGGTCTAGCACAATCACAAACTCATCGCCGCCTAAGCGACTGACCGTATCATGGCGTCTCACGGCATGTGACAAGCGCTTGGCTACCGCTTTAAGCAAGGCATCGCCCACCGCATGGCCATGGGTGTCGTTCAAGGTTTTAAAGTTATCGATATCGATAAACAGCAAGGCGCCGCCTTGCTGTTTGCGCATGGCTTTGCGGATATGGCTGGCCAGTTTGTCTTGCAACAGCATGCGGTTGGGCAAGCCGGTCATGGTGTCGTAATACGCCAATTGGCGGATACGCGCATCCGCCTGTTTGCGCTCAGTGATATCTCTGAGCACCGTCACCCACTGCGCCACCCGTCCGCCTTTATCATGCAAAGGGATGGCATCCATCTCTAAGGCAATGCCTGCGCCCAGTCGGTTAACCGTCACCACCTCGCCGCTCATCGCCGTATGCGCTTGAAATGCCTGTTTGATGCGCTGCAATTCACGGGCCGGCGTGGCTTCTTTAAACACCTCAAAAGGGGAGACCCCCAGCAAGGGCGCCACTGCGAGACCGGTGATGCGAGTGAAGGCTTCATTTAAAAACACGATACGCTGCTGCATGGGCGTCTGCAGTGGCGCTTCAGTAATCATGACAATATCATTGAGGCGGGCCACCCCATTTTGTAACAAATGCAGTTGCTTGTCGGCATGCTCGCGCTCTATCGCCAGTCCGAGAATTTGGGCGTAGCTGTCCACCACATCCAACTCACTTTGCGGCGGCGAGTGTGGCAGTTGTCTGAGCATGGCCACCACCCCGAGCAACTGGCTGCTGCGCGACAATAAAGGCTGACTCCAACAGGCTTGCAGATGCTGCGCCCCCGCTGCACTGTGATAAAGCTGACTGAGCGGATGCGCATGCATCTCTGCACTCAGTATCCGCGTTTGCAAGCGGCGCACCGCCGTGGTCGGCAACCGCCATGCAGACGACTGCACCCTCGGCAGACCCGCCGCTGAAAAACGCATGGAATGCATATGTTGGGTCACCTGTCCCTCATCGTCCAGCAATAACAACACACAACAGGCATCAGGGAATGGTTGCTCTATCAGCTCGACCGCGGTTTGTAAAATATACTGTAACGGCATATCTGCCAACATCATAGACTGTATGCTGTCTTGCCCCTGCTGAATGGCGGCCCATTGCTTTTGAGCGCTGATGTCTTGCAACGAGCCTTGCAGCTTAATGATGTTACCTTGCGCATCTCGCACAGGCTGACCGATGGCGCGCACCCATACGCGTCGACCGTTGGCGGTGATTTTTTCCAGCTCAAGGTCATAGGGCACCCCGTCATCGATACAGCGGCGTATGGCCGCCATCATCTCGCTGCGATATTCGGGCACAAACATGGCCATGCCTTCTTCCAGCGTTGGGGAATACCCCGGGGGCATATCATGCAACATGGCCACTTCGTCTGACCAATGGATGCGCTGGGTGGCTAAATCGAGTACCCAGCCACCGATTTTGGCCACTTCACCGGCAATGCCAAGCAGGATTTCGGTTTGTTTTCGATGGGCGATTTCGGCCTCTAGCGCTTCGGTACGCAGCCTCACTTGGCGGCGCATTTGCAGGTTCCAGATAAAAAATCCACCCAATACCAGCATTAGCCCTACCGCCCCCCGGGTCAGCCAAATCCAGTATGGGCGTTTGAGCACTAAATCATTTTCATAGACAAATCCATCCAGTGAATACTGAGTCGGCATCAAACCCAGTCGCGCAAAGGTGTTGGCAATCATTTGCCAGCGTTCACTGTGCATCTTGCCCCAGGGCACCACTTCAGACAGCACATACGGCACCATCAAATTGGCCTCTTGCAACAGGGTGTCGGTGTTGAGGCCGCGCTCAGCAACGCCAGACATACGCGCAATGACCTGCGCCATCTCTTGCTTGTGGTTAAACGCATATGCCCAGCCTTTTTTGGTGGCGCGTAAAAAGGCGTCTACCCGCTCAGGATGCAGCTTGGTTTCACGCTCGGTGGTAAACAGAATATCGCCGTAAAAATCGACGCCATAATCTTGATTGCTGATGACTGAGGTTTGAACCCCGCGCTGTTGCAGTTGCACGGGCTCATCCATGGCATAGGCAGAGATGGCGTCCACCTTGCCCTCTATCAGGTCTTGCAAGCGCCAGGTGTGTGGCAACAAGGTCATTTGACGGATATCGAGGTGCTGCTTAAGCAGCATGGCCTTAAATTGCAACGCGCCTTGGTCTTGCGACAACATGATGCGCTTGCCTAGCAAGTCTTTGGGTGACTTAATCTGGCTTTTTTCTAGGCTGAGTAACACATAAGGCGAATGTTGAAACACCGCCGCTAGGGCCACCAACGGCTTGCCAGATAAACGCGCCAATAACAGGTCAGAGTCGCCAATCGCATAATCGGCTTGGCCGGTGAGCACCTGTGCAATCGGCGGCAGATCTGCGCTGCCCTCTATGATTTCAACTGCCAAGCCCTCATCGGCATAATAGCCTTGCTGCAGGGCAGCATAGTAGCCGGCAAACTGAAACTGATGGTGCCACTTAAGTTGCAGGCGCAAAGGCTCTGCTGCATGGGCAGTCAATAGACTGCCTAACAGGCAAGCCCAGAATAGGGTTCTCAATACCAGACGGCACAACATGTCATTTCCAGCTTACATTCTCATGATGCGGCGGCGGATTCCGCAACGCATAACACTCACTTTATACCGCAGTCCGCTGGCTGGATAACCGTGAAATAGGCAGGTGATTATATCAATTTGAAGGCAATAGCAGTCGGTGACGTACGCAGGCCTCGTGTAGAATAGCCGCTTTCATCGCGGCCCCGAACAGGCTGGCATAAAAGGAGAACTCCCTTGAAACTGGCGACCTGGAACGTCAACTCTCTGACGGTTCGTTTACCACATCTGCTGGACTGGCTGGCCAGCCATCAGCCAGACATCGTCTGCCTGCAAGAAACCAAACAAGAAGACAGCAAGTTTCCCTATGAGGCGTTGCAGGCGGCGGGCTATCACGCCATACATAACGGTCAAAAAACCTACAATGGCGTAGCAATTCTGAGTCGACACGCCATCACTGAGGTACAAAAAGACATCCCAGGCTATGATGACAGCCAAAAGCGCATTATTGCCGCCACCATCCAAGGCATCAGGGTCATTTGCGCCTATGTGGTCAATGGACAATCGGTGGATTCGGAGAAATACCAGTATAAGCTGGCATGGCTCACGCAGCTGCAACACTGGCTGGCGGCAGAACTCGCACAACATCCACGTCTGGTCGTGCTGGGTGATTATAATATTGCACCTGATGACCGTGACTGCCATGATCCCGTGGTCTGGCAAGGGCAAGTGTTGGTCAGTGCGCCTGAACGTGCCGCATTTAACCAGCTATTGGCATTGGGTCTATACGACAGCTTTCGCTTATTTAACAGCGAGGCAGGACACTACAGTTGGTGGGATTACCGCATGGCGGGGTTTAGACGCAATC
>JAIXZQ010000011.1 GCA_027489475.1 Methylophilus sp. | reverse complement strand
ATACGGTCAGCAAATGGGCGCAGCAAGTTGGCCCGCAGCGGTGTCAGGTGGTAAAAACTGACCCAATCGGTGGATTGCGCGGCAAACTCGGGCGAAAACACACTGCGGTCTTGCGCGTTCACCACAATCTGATATAAGCGTTGCTCTGCATTGCCTATGTCTTCATAAGCAAATGCAGTGGCTTGCGGGCGATAATAAAAGAAATCCTGCGCATGATAGGCGTAGCCTGGCATCTCTGGCGCTGTTGCTTTGGCTGGCAAGTGACGAACCACAGGTTCTGCGGTTTGCGTTCCTGCTTGTTGAGACAAGAATTCGTTGGCCAGCGCCTGTGCCTGCTCGGCAGTCAACGCGTGCTGCTGAGCGAGCTCAATCGCTTGTAACACATCGTTGATTTCTGCCGTTTGTATCAGGCTACGAATATAGTCTATCCAGTAATCCGCATGGGTGGGTTCTGCCATCACCGCTTGCTCAAACCGTAACAAGGCCTCGGCGTGTGAGCCACTGCCTTGTAACAGATGCGCCAACGCACTCAAGGCAGGCGCATAGTGTGGTGAAATCTGTAGCACCTCTTGGAACATGGCTTGCGCCTGTGCCGTTTCGCCAGCTTGTAGCAAGCGGTTGGCCTGTTGCATGACTTCTTGAATGGCGGCCGTCAGTGCCGCTGACACACCTGGGGAGGCTGTGGGTGTGGAAGCTGCATTGGGGGTCTGTTGCGCAGGACGGTCTAGCGTGTCTGAAGGTGTCATAAGGGATCCATTGTGCTTAAAGAAGGCAGTCTCCTGCCATTTATCGAGATACTGCAAATAGGTGGTTTTCCAGCCTTCGGAATTAAATGCCCCCAGACTCTGGTGGGTGATATCCATGGGCCAGACGCCAACACGCAACCCCTGATCGCGCGCGGTGCGGCAAAAATCTAAATCGTAAAAGTGAAACTTAAATTGGGGGTCAAACTGCACTTGGTGGCGGACCAATTGCTGTTTGCTGGCGGCTAAAAATACACCATCCATCAGCTCGCAGGCAGCAGGCGCAGGGCCAAAGTGCGTGACAAAGCCAAACGCATCTTGTCCATGCGCCACATGGCCAGCGACAAACTCACCGGTCTCCCAGGTATAGCTGGTATCGGTAAACAGCCAGCCTGGTTGTGCTGGCAAGCGCCGTTTATTGCCGGCCAGCCCAATCACATCAAAGGTCTCTAGCCCTTGCAACAAAGTATGCCCAAACAAGCGCTGGTCTAGCCAGACATCGTCATGCACAAACACCAAAATGGCGTCATCCGGGGCCTCAGCAATGGCTTGGTTAAATAACTCGGACAAGCCGCGCGTGTTATTAAACGTCACGTGCGGCTGCAAACGGCTGTCTTGCTGCATATGGCGGGTCAATGAGCGACCTAAGGCTGAGGTCTGCCAAAACTGCGTTTCATCCATGCGGGTAGCACTGACAATCCAAATCGGTTGCTTACCTGCATAGTAAGATTGCAGCGGTTGTTGCGCGACATGGCTGCGCGCACTGGCGGATGCCACGTGCCTTTGCCAAAGGGTGAACAACAAGGCTTGCATGTCTTGTGCAAACTGCGCCCCTTGCATCAATGGCGAGGCCAAGACTTGCTGACGTAATCCAGCGCGCAAGCTGGCCAGTGCCGGTAACTGCTGTGCCCATGCAATGGCTGTTGCTACATAATCGTCTGCGGTGTCTACCACCCAATCTGACAAGCCAGCGGCGGTCATCAAGCTGGCGCCTTGACAGGCAATCATGGTGTGTCCACGCAAGGTTAAGGTGGGTACCCCCATCCATAACGCTTCGCACGTGGTGGTGCCGCCGGTAAATGGAAAGCTATCCAAGACGAAATCGATGTCGTGATAAGCCGCCAAATAGACTTCGCGGCTGGTTTTACCCACCAACGCGCAACGCGCTGCAGCAATGCCGTGCGCAGCCAAGCGCGCCAGTGCCTGTTGCTGTATCTGCGTATCGCTGAATGCTTTGCATTGCCAACGCAAGCGGGCGTCTGGCAATGCTTGCATGATTTGGCCCCAACACGCCAACACGGCATCAGACACTTTAGTGAAATTTTGAAAGCAACCAAAGGTCAGCGCCCCGTTGCGCAATGCCGGCAAGGGATTAACCTCAATCTCAGCTTCGGGCGCTGCGAAACACAGGCGTGAATGGGGCAATAATGCAATCTGTTCGGTAAATCGAGCGCGGGCGCTGTCTGGCAACGTCTGCGCGTCGGTGATGACCGCATCCATCTCGGCTACACCGGTGGTGGCCCAATAGCCTAACCAAGACGCTTGTAGCGGTGCGGGTTTCCAAGCAAACATGGGCAGTCGGTTGCCTGCACTATGGCCAGACAAATCTAACAAGATATGAATGCCATCGTCATGAATCAGCTTGGCGGCACTGGCATCATCGTGCCCAGCCAAAGAGCGCCATTGCACGCAGCGATTTTTCAGCTGTTGAGTAAAGCTGTCTTCGCGCCCATCGGTTGAGTAGGCATAAATTTCGAGTTGACCGGCATCGACATGGGTCAGCCAGTTTTGCAAAAAATAACCCACCGGGTGCTGACGCAAGTCGCCCGACACCAAGCCAATACGCAAGCGTTGATCATCACGATGCACTTGCCAAGCAGTGTAGGCCTCGCCGACTTGTGCCACTTGGCGTTGTGCCTGACGACCAAACTGTTCGGCATACTGTTTGTATTCAGCATCACTGAGCAGATTGCCGTAGCTGTCGTAAAACAGAATATTGTGTAGCGCGGTTAAATTACCTGGATCAAAGTCAAATATCCGTTTAATCACGGCGATGGCCTCGGCCACCTCGCCCAAATCAAGATAAATATTGCTTAAATTGACATAGCTGCCCACATAGGTTGGATTAATCTCCAGCGAGCGCTCAAGCAAAGCTTTTGCCTGTGTGAGTTGACCTTGCAGGCGCAAGGTCACGCTGTAATTGGTCATCACGATGAATGAATCAGGAGCTAAGCGCAGGGCTTGTTCAAACAGTGATACCGCCTGCTCAAACTCGTGTTTAGCGTTGGCTATCAGTCCAAGATTGCAATAGATGTTGGCATTATCAGGGTCAAGCGCCAGCGCTTGCTGACAGTATTTTTCGGCATCTGCATACAAGTGCTGATTAATCAGCGCTGCGGCCACACTGTTGAGTTTTACCGCATCTGGCGGTTGCACGCTTTGCAAGCGTAAAATACAGCGCTCGTAATCGCGCACGCGGTCTTGCTGCTTATAAATCGCGGCCAAGGTTTCTAACGCAGGAATATGTTCTGGGGCATGGGTCAACAAGCGTTCAAAGGACTGAATGGCTGCCAGCGTTTGCCCTTGCGCATACTGCAGTAGCCCCAAGTTTAACCATGCATCCACATAGCTGCCATCCAACTGCAGGGCCTGCTGATAAAACCCGCATGCCTCGTCAACATTACCATTATCTTCACAAGCTTGTGCCAAATTAAACAGCAACAAAGGGTCATTGGGCTGCACGGCAAGGGCGCGGCGATAATATTGCATGGCCTCTTTATGCTTGCCCTGACCATGCAGCAAGGTAGCCAATTCAAACAACAGGCGTCCGTCTTTGTGCTGCAGGCTCAGGCCTTTTCTCAGCACTTGCTCAGCCTCTTTTACATCACCCGCATCTTTGCGCAAACTGGCCCAGTTAGCATAAGCCATGGTCATCGTTGGATTTAACTTGAGTGCTTGACGGTAATGCTTGATGGCCAATACGGGTTGGTCTAGTAATGCATAGGTATTGGCCAGATTGAGCTGAACTTCTGCATCTTTTTTCAAGCGTGCTGCCGCTTGTTCAAAAGCCTGTGACGCCCCTTGCACCTGTCCTTGTTGTTGGTATAAGCCGCCCAGCAGCTTCCACGCCAAGCCTTCTTGTGGAAAGCGTTGTGTGATGTCTTGCGCCAAGTGCAACGCCTGCGGCCAATCGGCTTGATTCCAAGCTTGAATCAGCGCCTGCATCAGGCGCTGACACTCAGCTTGGGGAGAAAACGCGCTGCGCTGGGCAGAAGAAAAGGTCATTGGTCACAGGTTCCAGTGGTTTTCTCCTATTATTCAAAACTTTAGACGCATGCGATTGTGTAAAAAAAGCGACAAAAGCCAGCCAACTTATCACTTCACTGTCATGTATTGCACCTTGGACTGTTGTTAATCCTACGCATGGATGGGCTTAGACGTGCGCATGCGGTATTCAAAACACTGTCATGGCAGCTCCGTTTCTCAATAAAAAAACCTCTGTAAAACAGAGGTTTTTTAGACCTAACTCTCCTTAATGGTGGCTTTAAGTACCACCAGCGCGCAATTAAGCGGCTTGCTCGCGAGATGACTGCTGGTCTGGCTCCCAGCGGATTAAATCATATAACTCGCAGCCCAAAAAACTACACAATTTATTCAAATGGTCAGTGCTGGCGTTATAGGTTTGATCTTTGAGCATGCGATGTAACGTCATGCGACTGACACCACTGGCATCGGCTATTTCTGTGATGGTAATGGTTCTATGCCACTCCAATTGTTT
>JAIXZQ010000349.1 GCA_027489475.1 Methylophilus sp. | reverse complement strand
GGCAGGGGTTTTAAATTCTTTGGCATAACTATCCAAATAGCGGTCCACATTTTGTGCTGACCATGCATTGGCCCATGCCTGCACGGCGTCTAAGATAGCCCGCTCTTGGGTCTCTCCGGATGGTTTACTGTCCTCGGCTTTAGATGCATCAGCAGCCTTGGAGTCTTGCGGCTTTTTCACCTCAACCGCTGGGGTGGCAGCAGCGGGCGTGGTGGCAGATGCAGCGGCTCCATTTGCGGCGGGCGGCGTCACAGCAGCTGGGCTGCCTGCAGTAGCCGCAGGGACGGCCGGCGGTGTGCGTGTCGCGGCGCGTTTTCCGCCAAACAAGTCCGTAATCATCGCCAGCTTGTTTTGCGCACGGCTGTTAGAGGTATCTAGTTTGAGGGCTTTGTCATAGGCTTCAGAAGCCAGACGCGCATAAATATCGCCCAGATTTTCATGGGCAGTGGCGTAGCTAGGGTGGGTTTTAATCGCCGCTTCTAACGCTTTGCGGGCTTTATCGTATTGCCCCTGGTCGGCATACAGCACGGCCAAATTGTTGTAGGGCTCTGGCAAGTTGGGATATTTTTCAGTCAACTCGGTAAATGATTTAATCGCCTCATCGCGTTTGCCCAGTTCCACCAAAATGACGCCGCGCATAAACATCGCCTCGGCATTTTTAGGGTTGGCGGCTAAATAGCTGTTTACGCGGTCTAGGGCGGCCGCTTGGTTGCCCTGTTCTGACAGTTGATTAATTTCACGCAGTTCGGCATTGGTTTGTCCAGCCTGCGCCGAGGTAACCGCCACCGCATCTGCGCATAGCAGTGCCAACAACAGGAGCATATGTTTGAAAATGGGTTTCATGTGTGAGGACCTGAGCAATCGTTGATTTTTGCAGTATGTTATACTTGAATTGTACGCGTGAGACTGACGTTTTGGGTGAAATGGCGGTCTATCAAAGCGATTAAAAGGTGGTTTTTGGACACCGTTGTGACATTAGGCACACCCTGCATATGCCGATGGTCACTGCATGCGCTGGCTAATCCGAGCATGACTTAAACCATACAGTTTCCAACAAATTTTATCACGCATTCCTCCAAATCTGATTCCATCGCATGCTAAAACTTTACAACAGCCTCTCCCGCAACAAACAGGTCTTTACCCCACGCATCCCCAAACAGGTGAGCATGTATGTGTGTGGCATGACTGTGTACGATTTTTGCCATCTCGGCCATGCCCGAGTCATGGTGGTGTTTGACATGGTCGCGCGCTGGTTGCGTGCCAGCGGCTACACTGTGACCTATGTGCGCAACATTACCGATATTGATGACAAAATCATCAAACGCGCCAATGAAAACCAAGAGACCATTCAAAGCCTGACGCAACGCTTTATCACGGCCATGGATGAAGATTCCGCCAAACTGGGCATTGTCCGGCCCGACCTTGAACCCCGCGCGACCGAGCATGTGCAGGGCATGTTAGACATGATTGCACAGCTCATCGACAAAGGCTTTGCGTATGTGGCCAGCAATGGCGATGTGTTTTATAAAGTCCGCAGCTTTGCCGATTACGGCAAGCTGTCCGGCAAAAGCTTAGAAGATTTACGTGCCGGCGAACGTGTCGAGGTTGATCTCTTTAAGCATGACCCCATGGATTTTGTATTGTGGAAATCGGTCAAGCCAGGTGAGCCTTATTGGCCCTCGCCTTGGGGCAATGGCCGTCCGGGCTGGCATATCGAATGCTCAGTGATGAGCGCAGCGCATTTGGGGCAGCAGTTCGACATCCACGGCGGCGGGCAAGACCTGCAATTTCCGCATCACGAAAACGAAATTGCACAATCTGAGGCGGCGCATGGCTGCACCATGGCCAATTATTGGCTACACAACGGCTTTGTGCGGGTGGACGATGAAAAAATGTCCAAGTCACTGGGCAATTTTTTCACCATCCGCGAAGTGCTGGAAAAATACGATCCCGAAGTGGTGCGCTTCTTTATTCTGCGCGCGCATTACCGCAGCCCGCTGAATTACTCGGATAAACATTTGGATGACGCCAAAGCCTCGCTGACGCGACTGTATACCGCGTTGCGCGGCCTAACGCCCAGCGAGCATGCTGCTGCACATACCCCCATAGACTGGCAACACCCTGCTGCTGCCGCGTTTAAAGCCGCTATGGATGATGATTTTAATACGCCTGAAGCGATTGCTGTGCTGTTTGAATTGGCTAACGAGGTGAACAAAGACCGTGCCTCAGCCAGCGCGCACCTCCTGAGGCAATTGGCGGCCATTTTGGGTTTGTTACAACGCAATCCAGAAGCCTTTTTGCAGGGGGATGCCAGTGAAAGCACCCTGGACATTGAGGGGCTGATTGCCGCGCGGATGGCGGCCAAAGCAGCGAAAAACTATGCCGAGGCTGACCGTATTCGTCAGCAATTGGCTGCCGCTGGGATTGTGCTGGAAGATACTGCGCAAGGGACGACTTGGCGTCGTGCCTGAGTCAACGTACACGAATGTTCGCTTTGACCGCTAAGCATGAAGGCCTCTATCGTGCCCTAGTGGCCTATGCCGCATGCGCATTGCTAACCCTTACTGCCCACTTGTATTTGTTGTCCCCAAGGAGTCTTTATGCCCGTTAAGTTGACCGCCCCAGACGCAGCCAGCCTGCTCCCTGTCAAAGGCGTACAGTTGGGTGTCGCCCAAGCACATATCCGCAAACCCAACCGTAAAGATGTATTGGTCATCAGTTTGCCCGAAGGCAGCACGGTGTCTGGCGTGTTTACCCAAAACCGCTTTTGTGCGGCACCCGTCACCGTATGTAAACAACATCTGGCAAGAAAACAAGGCATACGCGCGCTGTTGGTGAATACTGGCTGTGCCAACGCAGGCACCGGTCAGCAAGGACTGGACGATGCCTACGCCAGTTGTATTCGCGTGGCACAGGCGCTCAGTCTCAGCCCTGAGCAAGTGCTGCCCTTTTCAACCGGGGTGATTTTGGAACCCTTGCCTATGGATAGGCTGTTAGCAGGCATACCGCAAGCGGTGGCGCAATTACAAGAAGACAACTGGCTCAATGCCGCAGAGGCCATCATGACCACCGACATTGTGGCTAAAGGCCTGTCTCGCCAATGGATGCTGGATGGCAACACCATCACCATCACTGGCAT
>JAIXZQ010000368.1 GCA_027489475.1 Methylophilus sp. | reverse complement strand
ATACGAGCTTGAGCCTGACGGCAAAGCGTCATACGAATTTGATATTCTGGAAAGCGACAACGAAGAAGTCAAAGTTGAAGTAGACGCGACCACCGGTAAAATTGCTGAAGTCAGCTACGAAGTGTATCAAATCGGTCAAGAGTAATTGCTAAACCGAGTAGGGGCTGACTGAAACCGTCAGCACCTAAACACAAAAGGCACCGCCGCCGCGGTGCCTTTTGCTTTTTACGAGATCAACATGCTAGGTGGATACACTGCACCGGTCATAGCAAGCTGCTGCTGTGTCCGTTCCTAGTTGCAGCGTACCCTTGTCTAGTATTGCAGAATATGTGCCAGAAATTGAATATCACATAAGTCATTGAATATTATATAATTACTTAAATATTCTCACCGCATGGTTAAGTTGTATTGGTTGTTAACAACCCGTTGTATGGTTTTTTGGTGGTTGTGCTGTCGTCCATCAATCAGTTTGTGCTGGTCAACAGCTGACGATAATCGCCACCCAACAACATCTGTTGATGCGCATACAGAGCGGCTGTGCTAGGGACAGGACCTTGCGCCATTAAAGCGTCTATCAAAGGTTCCGGTAATGCCCGCGGGCTGGCCATAAAAGTCAAATTCAGAGGCGCACAATGCTTGCCATACAAACTTGAGACCAATAGACTGTGCTCATAGTGTGCCGCCAGCGGCGATTGGCCCAGCCAGTTCGGCAGTCGCCGCCGCTGATCATCAATCAGCCAAAGCCCGTAATTAGCCAGCTTTTGGCTGAGCACTGCACATTCTGTATGTCTATGACGTCCGCTCAGCCATTGTTCGGTATCGCACCACAGTGCGGTAATGGGGTAATTAATCGCGAATTTTTCGAGTTGCTCGAGTAATACGCTAAATCGCCCACGCGCGGGTTCAGGCAGCGTAATCAAACGCTGACCAGAATGGCTTAACATCGCGGCTTCATCGGTAGTCAGCGCATCATCCACTAATAACACGCCGTCTGCAGGTAAAAAACGACCCAGTGCTTCGAGTAGACGAAGAGCACTCCCACAGGCAATGTATTCAGGCTGCACCTTGAAATGACGGTCATCATTTAACAAGGCAGCCAGCCCTTCACGTAGGTGCTTGGGGCCTTGACTGTCTTGCGCCAATAAAAACGTAGCCGGGATGTCCGCAGGCGGTGTGGCATCCAGTAGGCGATGGTAATGCGCAACAATCCGTTTGAAGATACGCAGATGCTGCGGGTCTGTCTCTGCAAGATGGTTTACAGTCTTGGCCGTTTGGGAACTCTGGACCAGCGATAGCTTTGCAGGTGTGCCGTTGTAGCTGGTGGGCGCGGTGATGCCACGCTGCGTTCTAGAGCCAGCTAGCATGGAGACAAATGTCCCCTGCTTAGCGCGGGTATAAATCAGGCCTTGTGCGGCTAATGCCGCATAAACACGCGAGATGGTCTTGCGATTAATCTGTAATTGTTGTGCGACGATTCTGCTGCTGGGACAGCGTTGACCAGGCGACCAAAGGCCTGAAGCAATTAAATGGCGAAAATGCGCGATGAGTTGCTGTTGTAGGCTGATTTTCCCAGATTTATCTAGAACGAGGGTGGCGTGCCATAAATGTTGCGCAGTCATAGTAGCTTCGTATTCAAGTAATCGTTTGCCGGCCACTACGTGCCGGAGCATTTACTTGAAGGGCATACTAGGACATGGCCTTCAACAAGCGCATCATACAAAAATAATTTGTGCGCATAAAGTGATAGTCGTCAATTTATTTGGCGTACTGAAAAAAAACATCGACTTGTGGCGTGCGCGTCTTATAGACAAAAGACACAGGTGGATTGATCTATAGAAGCCTGGACGGTCAATTCACTTACTGCGCATCTTCAGCGGGTGCAAGCATGGGATAAATGATGCTTTGTTTCGACTGGCTGAACGACTAGCCATGTATCTGAACGCTGTTCTCGCTGCGAATCTGTTGAAAGATGGCTAACCGATGCGGTGCAATCTGACCGGCACTCACGGCATTTAAAATTGCACAGTCGGGTTCATGACTATGGGTACAATTATTAAAGCGGCAATGCCCGATAAACGGCCTAAACTCGACAAAAGCATATTCTAAAGACATGCTGTCAACGTGATACAGCCCAAATTCTTGTAAACCGGGAGAGTCGATAATGGCACTCTCATCATCAAGATGATACAAGTGGGTGGCAGTCGTGGTGTGTTTTCCGCTATCTAGCGTGGTGCTAATCTCTTGGGTACGGCTACGGGCTTCTGGTAACAGCCCATTAATAATGGTGGATTTCCCCATGCCGGATTGCCCGACCAAAATACTGGTATGGCCATGCAACAACGGTTTAAGGGCATCCACAGAGGCTTGTGCATGCAAGCCCAGTGTTGCATAGCCCAGAGCAGCATATTCAGCCAATTTGGCCTGGGCAACGGGGTTGGGTAAATCGCATTTGTTGAGCAGAATAACGGCGCGTATTCCTGCTGCTTCGGCTGCCACCAAACAGCGGTTGAGCAAGTCTTCATAAAAACTAGGCTGCGTGGCCAGCACGATGATGATTTGGCTGACATTGGCCGCCAGCACTTTGCTTTTGAAGGCATTGCTACGGTAGAGCAGGGTGCGGCGCTCGGCAGTTTTTTCAATCACGCCTTCATGCGTATCCGTTTCTGTCACCGTGACCCT
>JAIXZQ010000039.1 GCA_027489475.1 Methylophilus sp. | reverse complement strand
TGTAGACTCGTTTTATCTTAACCTGAGCACCCATATCGAGAAGCGGATGACTGGGCCTTACCATGCGATTGCCTCATTGTATGCGGTGCTTCCGCAACACCAAGACTTACGTGAATCGGTATTCATCAATAAACAAAAGATGCTTGCACGTTTTGCCGCCTACCCTAGGCACCCGCCAGTCCATCAGCCCGCACTGTGTACCTGGGTAGATACGCCCATTGTGAGCCATGACCCGCGGGCGGTGTTGTATCAACCGCGCGGGATACAACGTGGCAGCGTGGTGTGTCACTTGGGCGAAGCCCATCTTGGCCGTCAAGCACGCGGCAATATTTTAGCCTGTTTGGAGAGTCAGACATGACCACTACCACAAAACGCATTATGGTCGATATGTCGGCCACCTTGATACACCATGGCCATGTGCGCTTACTCAAAGCCGCCAAACAACTGGGGCATGTGGTGGTGGCCTTAACCACAGATGAAGAAATACGCCGTAAAAAAGGCTATGAGCCCGAGCTGGACTACGCTGCACGCGCGGAGATTTTACTGGCCATGCGCGATGTAGATGAGGTTGTCCCTAGCCCGTGGTTGCTCGATGACGCCTTTTTAAACCAGCATGCCATAGACCTGCTGGTGCATGGTCACGACAACAGCAACCCAATTGCCGCTGAAAAACTGCATGTGTTGCCGCGCACCGAAGGCATCAGCAGCAGCCTGTTACGCGCACGCGTACTGAAAGCCGTCAGTCAAAAGATGGAGGCCTCTATATGAGTTCCTCATTCGCCAGTGACAACCGGTGGCAACAGATTTGGGAAAAACGCGGCCTGACCCCAGACCAAGCAGCGCAAAAAGCCCTGACCTTAGACACATTAATTGCCTTGGATGGCTTTGACAGTGGGGCAGGCAAAATTAGTCCCGTTGATTGGCAAGAATATGCACGACGCATCAGCGATAAACTGCAGTTGCACGCTGGGGACAGCGTATTTGAAGTGGGTTGTGGCGCAGGCGCATTTTTGTACGCTTTAACACAGCATCAGCCGCTTGCGGTTGGTGGCTTAGATTACGCAGCCGGCCTGATTGCCGCCGCACAGCAGGCGATGCCAGCGGGCGACTTTCACGCGCAATCGGCCGATGACTTGGCGGTAGAACCGCACTATGACGTGGTGATTGCCAATAGCGTGTTTCATTACTTTAGTCCGGAGCAAGCCGCCAAGGTATTGCAATTGATGTGGCAGAAAGCCAGCCGCGCAATTGCCGTGTTGGATGTCCCGCATGCAGATACACAAGCGGCCTGCGAACGCATGCGCCGCGATGCGCTCAGTGAAGCTGAGTATGAAGAAAAGTACCGCGGCCTACATCATACCTATTACACCCCTGCATGGTTTGCTGCGCAATTATCAGCGGTGAACCATGACGCATTTGAAAGCTGCGTCCCCAATTATGCGCAAAGCCAATATCGCTTCAGCATCCTGTTTCACAAACCTCAGCATGGATAACGCCAGATGTCACAGTCATTCACCCCCCCGCTAGCCGCCTGTACCTTTTTTTATACAGATAATTGCGAACGACAAGCATTGGCACCGATTGCGGATGAAATGGCCGCCCGTGGCCATGCGGTGTATTGGAGTATGGATTCCTCGCAACCTGCGCAAGTCGGTATTTATTGCGAACATGCTTGCACCCCGCACGCTGATTTTTCTGTGGTGTTGCTGCATGACTTGGCACAGCGTCATGATATTTGGCCACATTTTTGGCACTACGAACCTTGGAGCCACTTTGACATGGGCATCCTCCCCGGCCCGGCCTGGGTAGAGCGTTGGCAAGCACAAGCCCATGTTCCACATGCCCGCCCCAAACGTGGGGTGTTTGACTTGGGCTGGCCCAAAGCCGACCTGATTTATCGCAATCAAGCGCTGTTTAAGCAAGAGGCCGACAAACTGCGTGCGCAACTCGGTTTAAAGTACGAACGCTCGGTGCTGTATGCCCCCTCTTGGGAAAACCATGGAAAACAGGATGAATTTGTTCAAGCGCTGAAAGAGTTACCCGTTAACCTGTTACTCAAACAAGCGCCATGGTCGCAACAATATCGCTGGGTGTTGGATAATATTGACGCAATGGACGCCGTGCATCGCGACTGTGCCGATAATGTGTTTGTCATTGACCGAGAAATCAGCATTATGTATTGCCTCGGTCTGGCAGATGTCATGGTCTCCGATGAATCCAGTGTGCTGACCGAGGCATTGCTGCTGGATGTGCCGGGCATTGCAGTCACCGATTGGCTGATTCCGGATACGCATCCGCCACGCCATGCCAGTGTGCCCTATGACTATGTGATAAAAACCGTGCGCGCAGAACTCAGACACACCGTTGAGCAGGTGCTGACAAATACCGCAGACTATCAGCAGCAAACCACTCACCATAAACACCACCAATTTGCCCACCTCGGTCTAAGCGCACGCCTGATTGCTGACAACATCCAAGCTGCCCTCGCCGGCCAACCCTTGCCCACGCCGCCATTATTGGCACAAGTGGATCAGGATAGACAACTCTATTTACATGCAGAGCAATTAGCTGCTGCTGGCGAGGTCAAGCAATCGACGCAACTGATGCTAGACTTAATTAAAAAAGACAGTCTGTGCTGGGAGCCGTATAACGATTTGGGCACGATGCTGGTGGGTCAGGGTCAGCTTGAGGATGCCGAATTGCTGCTTGAAAAAGCCGTTAGCTTGGCGCAGCAAGACGCAAGTGTGCCTTTGACCAACTTGACTGAAATCTACTGTCAGCAACAGCGTGCAGACAAAGCACTGGCGACCTTGGCCAAACTCAGTCAATTTACGCCACATGCACAACAGGCGATTCCATTGATTAGACAATGTATGGAAGCCATGTTTTAGCGCAGCCTTATCCCGCCTATAAAAAAAGCATGCCATGGCATGCTTTTTTATTGCCTACGCCATACGCCTATTCATCATAGGCGCATGGGGCTGCAATCCATCGCGGTTTTAGAGAACCAGCGCTTAAGTAAACAAACGTCGCACTGGCAGTTCTGCGCGCATAAACTCGTTGGTAAGGCCATTCATCGCGTGTTCTGGCGCGCCCTGTGTCAAGTTTTGCAGGCGGTTAAACACATTGATAAAAGCTTGTAACTGCGCATCGCTAAAGCGCATGCCATGTTGCTCTAGAATAGCTAAAGTCAGGCTGCCCAGATTGGTTGGCGTATTGGCGCGTGGTTTGGCGCAGCTACGGATACGGTGTATGGTTAAGAACAAGCCTCTGAGCGCGACAAAACCGATGGGCAGCGGCACACCAAAATCCCATTCCAGGTCAAAAAAGTGGCCTTGGCCGTTGGCATCTACCACAAAATTAGCCGGGGTCGCATCTAGGTATTCTGAGGGCAATAGGCCAGGGTAATCGGCCAACTCATGAAAGGTATGCCCCTCAGCCACTTGCGCGGACTGTAAGGCGTGTAACCATGGGCTGACCCACTGCACCAAATCTTCAACGCGCCAGCCAGGACGGTTAATCAAGTGTGTCAGTTGATCCATCCATAAGCGACCGGGGTGATAAGGGGCGGCCTCCCATGGTGCGGCTGACAGTGCTGCGGTGTCGCCGGTAGGCCGTGTTTGCGTGCGCAATGCGTCATCTGCATGAATAAATTGGGTTTCTTTGCTAAACACCGCGTGACGCTGACAACCATAATGCGCCGCCAACACCTGTGGATGCATAGGTTCATCGATAGGCTGTGGAAAGGCCACAAACATAAATGAGTTGGCAACCTCTTGCACCAATCCGTTACGCGCGATGACCTGCCATGCGTTTTCTAGAGAGAAAGTCGGGTGTTGCGGCGACTGTCTGTCGTGCACCACCGAGCCAGCGGCCAAGGGCCCAATATCCCAGCCCAGTGCACGTGGCGCGGCGTCAAAGCCTGCTGGGTAAACAATGCTGACCGGGGTTTTATAGTCTGGCAGCGGCACGTACAGCTCTGTGCTGGCAAAGCCAACACTGCGTATCAGCGCATCTAACTCACGGCGACCAAAGGTAATGGGCGTGTTGTGACTGTAGGCATCGTTGATGCCATACATGGCCTGCCCCATGTGGTCTTCGTTGGCACCGCAGAAATACTTGAGGCCCAACTGATTCTCAATTGCCACAATCAATATGCCGTCAGGCTTGAGGAAGGATTTGGCTTTTTTGAGCAAGGTTTGTAGCGGCTGATCCCCTTTGACATAGACTTGCGCGTATTCCAGCACGCCTATCAGGGTCACCACATCAAACTGTTCTTCAGTCGTAAAGTCTTGAATCAGGTCAGAGAACACGCGCACATTGGGCAGGTCAGCGCAACGCTGGCCAATAATACGGGCGCGGTTGGCACTGCCCTCCAAGGCCACCACCTCGCCGCCTAACTCACCAATAAAGCGCGTCACCGCGCCACATCCGGCACCCAGCTCTAAGGTTTTGCCTTGTGCAATACGGTCAGCAAATGGGCGCAGCAAGTTGGCCCGCAGCGGTGTCAGGTGGTAAAAACTGACCCAATCGGTGGATTGCGCGGCAAACTCGGGCGAAAACACACTGCGGTCTTGCGCGTT
>JAIXZQ010000075.1 GCA_027489475.1 Methylophilus sp. | reverse complement strand
GATCCATTATGGGCGAAAGCCAGCGCACTGGGCCAAAAGCTAGACCCAGACAATGGCTTGTATCAAATGGCTGCTAGTGATGCTGCGGCATCTGCGCCTGCCGTCGCTGCGGAAACTGCGGTTGCTCAAAACATCGTGCCCACACAACCAGTTGCGGCTGCTGTGACAAGCAGTGAGACTGAGCAGGGCTATCACTTTAATTTTGAAGCCCCTGCTTTAGAATTTGAGTCTGCGACCCAAGCGGTGACCGCTGCGCCGTCTGAAGTGTCCGTTCCTTCAGAAGTTTCTGTGCCTGACACCGCGACGCCTACCCCGGTTACGCAACAAGCGTTTGCTGCCGAGTCAAGCACCGTATCCGAAGAGGCTTTTACCATTGAATCCTCTTTAGATTGGCAACCAACGACCACTGAAGCGGCCACTGTGACCCCCGCTGACTTTGTGGAAGCGACGCCAGCAGCAGAGACGGCTGTTGCTTTAACGCCGAAAGCACTGGATTTACCTTCATTAAATTTAGAAGAAGCAATTCCGGCTGAAGCGGCATTGGCAGAAGCTTCGCTGCCCCCCGTAGGACAGCCCACGCTGTCAGATGAGGATGCCGTGTTTGAGGCCTTGCCAGAGTTGTCTCTAGAGTTAGGCTCAGCCAGCGCGGCGGACAGTTTGAGTCTAGACAATGACAGTCTGGCTTTAGATGACTTTAGTATTGAATCTGCGCTGGACACCGCGTCTAACAGTGACGCCTTATTGGCCGAACCTACCTTGGTCGCGGATAATACGCCTTCTGCACTGCCAACCTTATCCCTCGATATGGCACCCAGTGCCGCGCCCGCGGCTACGGATGACGTCGCGGTAGGTCTGGCTGACGAGCCAGAAGAGGTGAATACTAAGTTAGACTTGATACAAGCCTATATTGATATGGAAGACCTGATTGGGGCACGCGAGTTAATTGAAGAAGTGTTGGCTGAAGGCAGTGCTAGTCAACAAGCCCGCGCCAGTGCTTTATTGGAAAAACTCGCTTAGTCCTACCCCATAGTCAGCGTACATTGTTGTCATGCACAAGGCCGGTCTTCCGGCCTTGTGTGTTTTTGTTTGTCTCAGCTTGCTTAGCTGCAATTTCGTTATTTTTTAAGTGTGTAGCATAGGTTTTCATGCGTGCAGCCCTTATACTAGCTGCCATGAAAATTGCGATGGGCATTGAATATCACGGCGCCTATTTTCAAGGCTGGCAAAGTCAACCAAATCGGGCAGGGGTGCAGGATGCATTAGAGCACGCGATTGCACAGGTGGCAGGCGAAACAGTCAGGCTCCATGCGGCAGGGCGCACCGATACCGGTGTACACGCACTGATGCAAGTGGCTCATTTTTCGACGACTGTGCAACGACCAAACACCGCTTGGGTCAGAGGGGTAAATGCACATTTGCCGCCATGGGTCAGGGTGCTTTGGGCGCAGTCTGTGCCAGAGGCGTTTCATGCTCGCTTTAGTGCTTTGGGCAGACGTTACCAGTATGTGCTGTGTCAGCAATCGGTTGCACCTGCTACGCAGCATCAACGGGTTGGCTGGATTCATCGACCATTAAGCGTGTCTGCAATGCAGGACGCTATTCAAGCATTAGTCGGGGAGCATGACTTTAGTGCGTTTAGGGCCAGTGAATGTCAGGCAAACTCACCAATACGCACCTTGCATGAGGCCAGCCTAGTGCAATACGGACGTTATTTATTATTTAGTTTTTCGGCCAATGCCTTTTTACAGCATCAGATTCGTAATATGGTCGGTGCTTTGGTTTATGTGGGGCTGGGCAAGCTGACTGTGGCGGACTTTGCCGGGCTATTAACCCAGCAAGATAGACGTTTGGCGCCCCCCACTTTTATGCCAGATGGCTTGTACTTTACCGGTGTGACCTATGCAGACACGTGGCAATTGCCGCCATGCACGGCTGACTGGACAGTTTCAGGATAATTAAACTAGGAATATGCATGATGCGTAGAACACGGGTAAAAGTTTGTGGCATTACTCGGCAACAAGATGCCTTGAGCGCTATACAGCATGGCGTGGATGCGCTCGGCTTCGTGTTTTATCCGCCTAGTCCACGCGCCGTGGCTGCCGAGCACGTGCAGTCTATCGTGCGTGGATTACCGCCATTTGTCAGCAAGGTGGGGTTGTTTGTCAATGCAACCGCCGAGCAAGTGTCTGCCACAATCACCACTGCTGGCATCGATTGTCTACAGTTCCATGGCGAAGAATCGCCAACGTTTTGTGCGCAATTTAATCTCCCCTATTACAAAGCTGTACGCGTCAAAACTGGGGTAAATTTGATACAATACGAACAAGATTATGCCGATGCAACCGCGCTATTGCTGGATACCTATTCAGAAAAAGCCGTTGGCGGTACCGGAGAAGTCTTCGATTGGTTGTTGATTCCGCCGCAACTGACAAAGCCTGTTATCTTGGCTGGCGGATTAGAGGTTGCCAATGTGACGCAAGCCATCCAACGCGTCAGTCCTTATGCCGTCGATATTAGCGGCGGTGTGGAAGTCACAAAAGGGGTGAAATCCCCAGAAAAAATAGCTGCATTCATGCAGCAAGTAGTGCAGGCGGATGCAGTACATTCAGGGCGGTTAAAGTAACGATAGAGAGATGGAGTAACGCATGAAAGTCTATGACATGCCAGACCAGCAGGGTCATTTTGGTCCATTTGGCGGTGTATTTGTCGCAGAAACTTTGGTAGAAGCGCTGGATGAATTGCGCGTCATGTACGAAAAATACCGGCATGATCCGCAATTTTTGGCTGAGTTTGCCTACGATCTCAAACATTTTGTTGGTCGCCCGAGCCCCATTTATCATGCCAAGCGCTTGTCCGATAAAATCGGCGGTGCACAAATTTATCTCAAGCGTGAAGATTTAAACCATACGGGCGCGCACAAAATCAATAACACCATTGGTCAAGCCTTGTTGGCCAAGCGTATGGGCAAGCCACGAGTGATTGCTGAGACAGGCGCAGGCCAGCATGGGGTTGCCACCGCGACCATTGCTGCACGTTTGGGCTTGGAATGTGTGGTTTATATGGGTGCGGAGGACGTTAAGCGTCAAGCGCCCAATGTGTTCCGCATGAAGTTGCTAGGTGCCACTGTGGTGCCCGTGGAGAGCGGTTCCAAAACTCTCAAAGACGCCTTGAATGAAGCCATGCGTGACTGGGTGACCAATATTTCAAACACCTTTTACATCATCGGCACCGTGGCGGGTCCACACCCATATCCAATGATGGTGCGTGATTTTCAAGCCGTGATTGGCATCGAATGCAAACAACAAATGCAAGAGATGATTGGTCGTCAACCCGACGCAGTCGTGGCCTGTGTGGGCGGCGGTTCTAATGCGATGGGGATTTTTTATCCTTACATCGATGTTGAAGGTGTACGTTTAATCGGGGTAGAGGCTGGCGGTCATGGCTTGGCCAGTGGCAAGCATGCCGCACCACTCACGGCCAACAGCCCGATTGGCGTCTTGCACGGTAACCGCACTTACTTGATGCAAGATGAAGATGGCAACATTATCGAAACGCATTCTGTTTCCGCAGGCTTGGATTATCCCGGAGTCGGCCCTGAACACGCTTGGTTAAAAGACATTAAGCGTGCGGAATATGTGGCCATTACAGATGATGAAGCCATGGCTGCGTTCCATAATATGTGTCGTACAGAGGGCATTATTCCTGCCCTTGAAACCAGCCATGCGTTGGCCCATGCTGAAAAAATGGCGAAAACTATGTCACCAGACCAAGTGATTTTGGTGAATTTATCTGGCCGTGGTGATAAAGACATCAACACGGTCGCTAAACTGGCCAATATCACGTTGTAATCTCAAACGCCTGCCGAACCTATTCTGGCAGGCGTTTATTTATTCATACTTTACTCATTCGATTTCACGCTATGTCACGCATCTCAACAGTTTTTGCATCGCTCAAGGCGCAACATAAAAAGGCTTTGATTCCCTACATCACGGCGGGGGACCCACACCCTGACCATACGGTAGCGCTGATGCATGCCATGGTAGAGACCGGCGCTGACATGATAGAGCTGGGGGTGCCGTTTTCTGACCCCATGGCCGATGGCCCCGTCATTCAACGTGCCAGTGAACGTGCTTTGCTGCACAAAATGGGCTTGCGCAAAGTGCTTGAAATGGTCACTGTTTTTCGCAAAACCGACCAAACCACGCCGATTATTTTAATGGGCTACGCCAACCCGATTGAAGCCATGGGCACTGAGCAGTTTGTTGCTTTGGCGCAAGCTGCAGGGGTAGACGGCGTATTGACCGTCGATTATCCACCAGAAGAATGCCAAACCTTTAACCAACAGTTGGTGGCCGCTGGCATAGACAGTATCTTTTTATTATCTCCCACCACTGAGCCCGCACGTACCGACTTAATTGTCAAACAAGCGACCGGCTTTTTGTATTATGTCTCGCTTAAAGGGGTGACGGGTGCCGCCAACCTC
>JAIXZQ010000369.1 GCA_027489475.1 Methylophilus sp. | reverse complement strand
CCATTAAAGCCCCAGAGACGCAAACCGATGAAGCCATTCTTGCGGTGGTGGCTGCGGCAATCCATGCGGTGCAGCAGGATACAGGCTATGGTTCGATAGAGATTACTGTGCACGATGGCCGCGTGACGCAAATTGAGCGTCGCGAAAAAGTCCGCTTTGATCAACAGCCTAAATCCAAAAAGTAATGGATTCATTTATTAAAACACTGACCAGGCCACTGGAAGTTATGCATCTACGGGAGATTGACATGCAGTTTAAGAAATTAAGTCTTGCCCTGGCCGCCGCCGGTGTTTGGTGGTTGGGCAATGGCGTGGCCTTTGCAGAAGACCTGCAAGTGGCAGAAGCATCGGTTGAGGATGCTGAGCAGAAAAAGAAAGTGCAAGCGCGGCTTGACGAGATCAAGGCCGAAGAAAAAGCCGCAGCTAAAGCGGCCAACGGTTATTTTGTGGATCGTCGTAGCTATGGTACGCAAAAAGAAACCGATCCACCACGTTATGTGAAACAAGCCAACAAGACATGGTTAAAGGACTATGATACTTTTGCAGATGTGGACTGGTTGGATTTGGGCCTTGAATATCGTGCGCGTTATGAATACCGCGATAACGATTTTAGACGCTCAGATGAAAATTTAGACCAGCCTATTTTGCTTCGCACACGCGCATTTTTTGGCGTCAAGAACATCTTAGATCCATTGCGCTTCGCCATCGAACTACAAGATTCTAGACGCAATAATGGTGACTATACGCGCCAATTTGATACTCGTGACATCAACTATTTACACATCTTACAGGGTTATTTTGAATTAAATTTCAAACAGTCTTTTTTGGGTAAAGATGATTATGGTAATGACCGTCCTATCTGGGTGCGTGCAGGTCGACATGCCTGGGAAGCGATTGATCGTCGCTTGATTGCGCGTAACGAATGGCGCAACACCACCAACAACTTTCAAGGCTTGCGCGGCAATATCGGGGATAAGAAAAACGATTGGCAGCTTGAATGGTTTGCCGTGCAACCAATACAACGGTTTACACGTGAAAATGACGAGGTCAACAAATCGCAAGACTTCTATGGCGTGATTGGTGACTATCGCGGTCTGTCTGAGTATGTGACTTTTGAGCCTTATTACTTGTTGCTTAAGCAAGATGGTAGCAAAGTGAAATACGATACCGATGGGCGTCCAGCGGTAGACTCTGCTAAAGTTGACCGAGAAATTCATACCGGCGGTTTACGCGTCTACGGCAATATTCCGGGCACACAGTTTGACTATGATGCCAGCTACATTAAGCAGTGGGGCGAAGTGCAACGCCTGGTCGGCACCAGTTTGATTACCGTAGACCATAACGCCTATGCCTACAATGCCGAAATTGGGTATAGCTTCAAACATCCATGGAAACCCCGTTTTAGCGCCTTCTACGGGGTTGCTTCTGGCGATAGAACCACAGCCAGAGCGCGTGATGACCGCACCGACAGTGGCCGCTTTGACCGTTTGTTTGGTTTTGCGCGCCCTTGGTCAAACGACGATTATATCCAGATGGAAAACATCCGTACGCCTAAGATTCGCTTAGAGTTCGAGCCTAAAGTGTCCTTC
This sequence comes from Methylophilus sp., assembly GCA_027489475.1. Classification (GTDB taxonomy): domain Bacteria; phylum Pseudomonadota; class Gammaproteobacteria; order Burkholderiales; family Methylophilaceae; genus Methylophilus. Next base: position 6,632 of record JAIXZQ010000369.1, on the reverse strand, counting down.
TTAGACCGTGTACAGGTGGATACAGGCTTTAGCTGGTACCACTTGGATCAGGCCTCTGATCGCTGGAACGCAGGCGCAAACTTGCAGGATAGAACCGGGCGTGCAGGCAAAGACTTGGGTAAAGAATACGATTTGCGTATTCGTTTCCCAATCAATCAATATGCCTCACTCAACTTGGGTTATGCACATTTCTGGGCAGGCGATTTCGTTAAAACCACTTCTCGCAGAGTCACAGGACAATCCGACCGTTCAGCAGACTCTGATTTCTTCTACACCGAACTGACTTTGTTGGGTTTTTAATTAAGGATGGCTATGAAATTCAATGCAACATTTTTAGGTCTGTTGACTGCGGTTGCACTGGCGCTGCCAGTGGCTGCTTCAGCGGCAGACATTAACTTGCTCAACGTGTCTTACGATCCGACACGTGAGCTGTATCAAGATTACAACGAAGCTTTTGCTAAGTACTGGAAAGCCAAAACGGGCGACAATGTGATTGTAAAACAGTCACATGGCGGGTCTGGTAAGCAGGCGCGGTCTGTGATTGATGGTTTGCAGGCCGATGTGGTCACCTTGGCATTGTCTTATGACATCGACGAGGTGGGTGCGAAAGGCCGTTTGTTTGGCCCTGATTGGCAAAAGCGGTTGCCTAACAATAGCTCGCCATATACCTCGACCATTGTGTTTTTGGTGCGTAAAGGCAACCCAAAAAATATCAAAGATTGGAGTGATTTGGTTAAACCAGGCACCTCCGTCATTACGCCTAACCCTAAAACCTCAGGCGGCGCGCGCTGGAACTATCTGGCAGCCTACGCTTATGCACTCAAGCAAAACAACAACAACGATGCCAAAGCGCGTGAATTTTTAAAGCAGTTGTTTAAAAATGTGCCTGTGTTAGACAGTGGTGCGCGTGGGTCTACCACGACTTTTGTCGAGCGTGGTATTGGCGATGTGTTGCTGGCGTGGGAAAACGAAGCGTTTTTGGCGCAGAAAGAGTTGGGTCCAGACAAGTTTGATATTGTGATTCCATCATTATCCATTCTGGCTGAACCGCCAGTGACCGTGGTGGATAAAAACGTTAAACGTCATGGCACCGAAGCCGTGGCAAAAGCCTATCTGGAGTATTTATATAGCGAAGAAGGTCAAGAAATTGCGGCCAAGAACTACTACCGTCCCACCTTGGACAGCGTAGCTAAGAAATATGAAAAGCAGTTTCCTAAAGTCAACTTAATCAAAATTGATGAAGTGTTTGGTGGCTGGCAAAAAGCACAAAAAACGCACTTTACCGACGGTGGTGTGTTTGACGAGATTTATCAGCGTTAATTATTCGAAGTGTTCAACACGCCTATTCACAAAGTAGGCGTGTGCAAGGGTTTAAAAGGCAGTCACCATACTGCCTTTTTTTTCAACATCACAGGAGACCCGTTATGCCAAAAGCATTAGTCATCGGTGGTGACCGTATCGAGGGAATACGCCATGTCTTGCATGCCCAAGGCATAGACAGCGTAGACCACTGGACCGGCCGCAAGCCAGGCGATGTCCGTCGCGATTTGCCCCAGCATCTGACCATGATCGTGGTTGTGACAGGGTGGTTGAATCATTCGATGATGTATCACATCAAGCATCTCGCACATAAACGTGGCTTGCGCATTTTGTATGTGCGACATGGTGCAGATTTGCTACAACACAAATTACAAGCTGCCGCCTAAAAGTGTTTGTCGCCCAAATGATTTTTGCGATCTGACCCTAAATTCTCACGGTTATTGGCCGATAACAGTATTGGGATATCAGGTTTAATGATGCGATACACAGAGTGTGTTCATTCTGTGCCTCCGCATGTGTCAGTCACGCATATACAAGGGAACCTATGAGTCAGGCCGGGGTGGGCGAGTTTCTCGCACCACAGATTGATAACCTCACACAACGACAATTCATGCGCCATCGGCTGGTCCGCAAGGTGCAAGAAAACACACACTTTTTAGCCATGTCTAGCATGGTCTGTGGCCTACTCGGTTTTCCACATTATTTGCTCGATGTGGATAACAGCATCTGGCTGGCGCAGTTGCTCACCTATCTGACCTTTATCTTAGTCAGTTATAACCTATTGCTTGAAAATGGCCGGAATAATCTCGCCATGCTCACCATGACGCTGGTGACAGTCAGTTTGTTTATGGTGCAACTCTCGCCCTATGCGTCTGAATTTAACGATACTGCACATTTACTGCGTATCGCCAACGAGTCGCATTTGAGCCATGATGCCAAGGTCGTTGAGTATATCGGTGGCGCTTTGCTGGCCTGCTTGATTGCGGTTTCCTACCTGTTACAACGTTCAGGCTGGCTGGCCACCAGTCAGGCCATTTTATGCATTGCGGTGATGATTCCGCTGATTCCTTTGCTTGGGTTCTTATGCGGCATCGCGCGGCCCTATGGGCTGATGCCACCGCTTGCCACGCTCAGTGGCTTGTTGTGTGCCTTCGGGCTGTTGGCCAAACATGCCTCGCATCCTCCCATGAGTTATTTATTGTTGATGGATGACCATGGCAAGCAAATCCGTTTTAGCATTGTTTTTTTGAGTTTTTTTGCTATTTTGCTCACCCGCGCTGGCATGGAGTTTGATGATCACATCCGCGCCTTGCCTATGGTCGTGGTGGTTGCGATTGTCGCGATTATCTATACCATGACCATCACTTATTATCACAAAAGCCAAAGTGATGCGCAGATCTTGCCTGCCGAGGATATGGACTTTGCCAGTCAGGTGGAGTCTGCGCTAGAACACCAGCAATTTTATATGGTGTATCAGCCACAAATTGACTTTGCCACCGGCAAACTCAAAGGCGTCGAGGCCTTGCTGCGTTGGCACCATCCTGAAAAAGGCATTATTTCGCCAGATAAATTTATACGCGTTGCCGAACTTACGGGGCTGATTGTGCCCATAGGGCAATGGGTGATACGGACGGTCTGCCAGCAAGCTGCACAATGGAACACCCATCCCGTGTTGGGCAAGATTGAGGTCGCTGTTAACGTCTCTGCCTTGCAATTGCGCGGTGGACATCTGGTGAATGATTTGTTGCACACCTTGCAAGAAACCGGATTGTCGCCGCAGCGACTAGTGGTAGAGCTGACCGAAAGTGCGTTTGTACAAGACGATGATGGTGAGCATGCCCGCATGATGCATGCGCTGAAAGCCGCGGGCATACGGTTAGCCATTGATGACTTTGGCACGGGCTACTCATGCCTGTCTTATCTGCGCAATATCCCCGGAGATTATTTGAAAATTGACCGCTCATTTGTCATGGAACTGCCTGGCCATGACAAAGCAGAAGCGGTGATTCGTGCCATCGTGAGTCTGGGCAAGAGCTTGCATTACCGCATCATTGCCGAAGGCGTTGAAAACGTCGAACAAGCCGCGTTTTTACAAGACATAGGCTGCGACATTGTGCAGGGCTTTTTGTATGCCAGACCCATGGAGAACGAGGGTTTGCTGCGTTGGGTGCAGCAATGTGAAGCGCAACCGCTTATCGCTCATCCTGAAACATTGCCACTGGCATTAGCATAACTGTGAGGCATACGAGCCGTTAAAACAGCTTATATCCTTGTGGCGTTCTCGACGGGCTTGCCAGCCGCCCCCTCAGCATTTAGCAGACTCGCACGCTGTTGTAACTTGGCACGCACCAACTCAATATGCGCCCTCAGCTCATAGGCATATTGCGAAAACGGCACCGGCAGTTTGACATTGACCACCCGCTGTTCAATCGCATTTAAGGTCTCTAGACAGTCTTGCACATCTTGCGTCGTCTGCATCTCTTGCAACTGGGTATCCAAATAGCGCAACTCGCCATAATAGCGGAACAGTTTGCGTTTAACCAACCAGACATACACCATAGGCACCAGCTTGGTCAGGGGAATCAGCAAGGCCAAGAGCGGCAAAATCACGATTAAAGTACGGTTGACAAAAGTCGCTGCCCAAAAAGGCAGATATTTATCAATAATCGGCAAGCCCGATGTATAAAAATTGAGCGCCTGCGTACTCAGTGGAAAGTCCGTATCTTTGGCCGAGGGAAACTCGCCTTTGGTATGAAACAGGCCGGGCCCGCCATGCACCTCGGCGATGACCTTCATCATTAAATACACCAATGCCGGATGTAGGCTGTCTTTGACCACCAGTGTCGCGGTGGGCGCGACCATATGCACATCATGCGGCGGCAGGTTGCGCGCCAAGTCCATGGCACCTTCAGGCAACTGCAAGTGGTGCATATAGGCAAACTTTCGTGAAAATGCCTCTGCCGTATCCAAACTCAGCAAGCGTACGCGCTGATCCGCGATCAATTCGCGCACCAAACTGCTATTGGCCACATCAACCAGAATCACTGCATCCAGCCGACCACGTCGCAAGGCCTGAGCTGCGGCCTCTCCGCCGATGGATACTAACCGGCTATTTTGTGCAGTCAGCCCGCTTTCGGCCAATAATGTGCTGGCTAAGGTATGCGTCGCGCTGCCAGCTTGACCAATGCCTATGCGTTGGCCGCGTAATGTGGACAAATGGGTGGTGGTCTGTTTACAACGACAAAAAATCCATACCGGCTGGTAGTAAAGGCTGCCCAACGATAGCAACGAGCCTGCACCTTGGCTATGCGCGACGCCATCTTGAATAAAGGCGATATCCACCTCAGAATCCTCTGCTTTGAGCAAGCGTAGATTCTCCTCATCGCCCGCAGTTTTGCGCAGACGCAAGGTGATGCCTTCTTTTTTTAAGTAAACGCCATAAATGGAGGCAAAGGCCTGCGTGTTGATATCGGCCTCACTCGCAGCAATGACGAGCTGCCGAGGCGGGGCGGGGTCGATAAACTTATAGGCAAAAAAAAGCGCCACGCTGATTAGAATTACTGAGGGCAGCGTGGCTTCTAGCATTTCCCGCGTAAAAATCGCGGTAAATTTATTATGGCGCGGGTCAAATTTCATGGCAGTCTTATTTAGCAGGGTTGCCCACGTTGGGCGTGTCTGATTGTACCCAGCTTACAACCAGCCACACAACCTGCAAACGATATTTGCTAAAACAAGGTTGACTTAAGGCCGCTTGGCCAAGCGGTGTAATACCTGCAACATGCGATCAACTTCTTCGTGTGTGTTATAAAACGCCAATGACGGCCGCACCGTGGTTTCAAGGCCAAAGCGACGCAAAATCGGTTGCGCACAATGATGACCCGAGCGCACAGCGATGCCTTCGTCATTTAACGCGGCGCCGACTTCTTCGCTTTGGTAGCCTTTGAGCGTAAACGACAACACACTGGCTTTCTCTTTAGCTGTGCCAATCAGGCGTAAGCCCGGCACCCTGCAAAGCAGGCCTGTTGCGTATTCCAACAAGGCATGTTCATAGCCGGCAATCTGCGTAATTCCTATCTGCTCGACATATTTGAGTGCGGCACCCAAACCCACGGCATCTGCAATATTGCCAGTCCCTGCTTCAAACTTGGCAGGCGCTGGATGGTAGAGGGTTTTTTCAAATGTCACATCTTGAATCATATTGCCGCCGCCTTGCCAGGCTGGCATGTCTTGCAATACCTCGGCTTTGCCATACAAGACACCAATGCCGGTCGGGCCAAACACTTTATGGCCAGAAAACACAAAAAAATCTGCATCCAGCGCTTGAACATCGGTGCGCATATGCGAGACCGATTGCGCGCCATCAAGCAAGACTTTTGCGCCTGCGCGATGCGCCATGGCAATCATCTCTTTGGCCGGTGTGATGGTGCCCAAGGCGTTAGAGACTTGGGTAAACGAGACCAGACGCGTTTTGGCGGTAAGCAATTGTTGATAAGCGTCGAGCAACACCTGTCCATCCTCATCCACCGGAATCACTTTAAGCACTGCCCCGGTTTCTTGACACAATTGTTGCCAAGGTACGATATTGGCATGATGCTCCAAATGTGACACCACGATTTCATCGCCCGCAGCTACCTGTTTTTTACCCCACGTTTTGGCAACTAAATTAATCGCCTCGGTGGTGCCACGTACAAACACCACTTCATTGACCGAGGATGCATTGATAAAGCGGCGCACGGTTTCGCGTGCGTCTTCATAAGCATCCGTTGCGCGTGCCGCTAACGCATGTGCCGCGCGGTGAATATTGGAGTTTTCGTGCTGATAAAAATGGCTAATGCGGTCTATGACCACTTGTGGTTTATGGGTGGTTGCGGCGTTATCAAACCAGACCAAGGGTTTGCCATTGACCCGCTCACGCAAAATTGGAAAGTCGCGGCGAATAGCGTGCACATCAAAGGCAGGATGGGCTCCGGCACCCAGCGCCGGAATAGCATGCGGGTCTGGGCTTGGATTTTGCACAGCCTGGTTTTGCAAAAAATAAAACGCTGAATTGGCCGAGGGTGCGGAATTCACAGGCGACTGAAGTGCGCTCTGACTAGGCGTCGTCGTCGATGCGTCGGGCGAAAACAGTCGACCCAGTTCTTCTTGAAACGGCAACACGCCGCCGAATATATCGCTATCGGTAAACGCCAGTGAGGTTGCCGTAGGGTGCCCAGACGGTACGCTACTAGTCAGTTGCGCGGGGTGTGCATGCAGCGGGTCGCTGGCCAAACGCTCGGTGCCTGTGGCATGGGTCAGTTGCTGGCCACTGGCTT
>JAIXZQ010000312.1 GCA_027489475.1 Methylophilus sp. | reverse complement strand
TGAGCCAGAGATACTCGAAATTCCGGGTCCTAGCTTCCGTAAGGTCGGGCTGGGTAAAGATGTTACCGACAAGTTCTTGTCTGGCTTACCTGGCATTCAAAAAGAAGGCTGCGATGGTTTAATCACCTCAGCCACCTTTATTTTGCATCGCATGCCCAAGCATGTGCGTACCATTGCGCTGGAGTTTTTCGGCAATGTGTCCAATGCTGTGCCAGCCATCGTTGAAATTAAAGACTATTTGGATGCCACCGCTAAACAAGACCCTGCCGTGATTATGGCAGGCTTGGAGCACATGGATGAGCGCTATGTCAAAGCAGTGGGATATGCCACCAAGGCTGCGCGTCAACAACGCCCCAAAATGGTATTGCTGTGTGACATTGCTTCTGACGATGAAAACGCGGTGGGTGAAGTGGCTTCTGCCGTGGTGCGGATGTGTAATGCCCGCGACGGCGAGGGCTTTATTGCCGTCTCTGCCGAGGCGCGTAAAAAATTCTGGTTAGACCGCTCACGTACTGCAGCGATTGCCCGCCATACCAACGCATTTAAAATCAACGAGGATGTGGTGATTCCATTGCCACGTCTGGGTGAATATTCAGACGGTATTGAGCGCATCAATATCGAGTTGTCCATCAATAACAAGTTACGCCTGATTGATGCACTCGAAACCTTTGTCGCCGGTGATTTGCCGTTGCAACCTGATGAGGATGGTAACGCTGATCCTGAAGGGGTGAAGTCCAAACAAATCATTGCTTTGCAATTGTTGCGTGACGTGCGTGCCAAATGGCGCTTAATCCTCAATACGCTGGATGAGCCTGTGGCAGTCCTGGGTGAATTGGGCAAACCGTTCGCACACTATGAAAACGTCTTCCGTGCGGTGCAGTCTTATGACTTACGCGTGTCTTGGAAGCGTGAACTCAAGCGTCCAATGGCCGAGATTTTTGCCGGACGCGAGTACCAAAAGATTTTGGACAAGCTGGACGAGATTCAAAAAACCGTCCTCAAGAGCCGTGTGTTTATTGCCTTGCATATGCATGCCGGTGACGGTAACGTGCATACCAATATCCCCGTTAACTCCGATGACTACGGCATGATGCAAGAAGCGCATGTGGCCGTGGCGCGCGTGATGGCGCTGGCACGTAGCCTAAACGGCGTCATCTCTGGTGAACATGGCATCGGCATTACCAAGATGGAATTCTTGGACCAAGCCACCATTGATACTTTCACTGCCTATAAAAACAAGGTAGATCCGAACGGTCACTTTAACAAGGGTAAGTTACTGGCAGGGTCAGGTTTAGAAAACGCCTACACCCCCAGCTTTGGCTTGTTGGAACAAGAGTCCATCATCATGGAACAATCTGCCATTGGTGAGATTGCCGATGATATCTCTGACTGCCTGCGTTGTGGCAAATGTAAGCCGGTCTGTTCGACCCATGTGCCTCGAGCTAACCTGCTGTATTCACCTCGTAATAAGATTCTCGGCACCTCGCTGTTGATTGAGGCCTTCTTGTACGAAGAACAAACTCGCCGTGGTATCTCGCTCAAGCATTTTGACGAGTTTAATGATGTGGCAGACCACTGCACCGTGTGCCATCGCTGTGAAAAACCTTGCCCGGTCAATATTGACTTTGGCGAAGTGTCTATCAAAATGCGTAATTTCTTGCGTGAACAAGGCAAGAAAAAATTTAATCCTGGCACCGCGGCAGGCATGTTGTACTTAAATGCCAAAGACCCTGCCACCATTAAGTTTTTGCGTGCCACCATGATAGGCATGGGCTACAAAGCGATTAATTTTGCCAATAGTTTGGCAAAACGCTTTGGCTTGCTAAAAGATAAAAAAGCGCCGCCCGCCACCGTTGGTAAGCCAGAAATCAAAGCGCAAGTCGTGCATTTTATTAACCGGCCAATGCCGAAAAAAATGCAGTCCAAAACTTCGCGTGCGATGCTGGGGCTAGAAGACAGCACCATGATTCCGGTCATCCGTAATCCACAAAAGGTCACCGAGGATTCAGAAGCGGTGTTTTACTTCCCGGGCTGTGGCTCAGAGCGCTTGTTCTCCAATGTTGGTTTAGCCACACAAGCCATGTTGTATGAGGTGGGGGCGATTACCGTATTGCCGCCGGGTTATCTGTGCTGTGGCTATCCACAAACGGCTTCGGGCAACCATGACAAAGGCCAAGAAATTACCGCCGATAACCGCGTATTGTTCCACCGTGTGGCGAACACCTTGAATTATCTCGATATCAAGACGGTAATTGTTTCTTGCGGCACCTGTATGGATCAGTTGCAGAAATACGAGTTTGAGAAAATTTTCCCAGGCTGCCGTCTGCTGGATATCCACGAATATCTCATGGAAAAGGACATGCGATTGCAAGGCGTAACGGGTACACGCTATATGTATCATGACCCTTGCCATACGCCGATGAAGACGTATAAACCGCTAGAAGTCACCAATAAATTGATGGGCACTGAGGTTGCACTCAATGACCGTTGTTGTGGCGAATCTGGTACCTTTGCGGCGGCGCGTCCGGATATTGCGACACAGGTCAAGTTCCGTAAGCAAGAAGAGCTGGAAAAAGGCCTAGAAAAAATGGGCTTGACTGTGGGTGCGCCAGAGCAACCGGTGAAGATTTTGACTTCATGCCCAAGCTGTCTACAAGGGCTGTCCCGCTACGGCGATGACACTGGCATTGAGGCGGACTATATTGTGGTCGAGATGGCTAAGCATGTGTTGGGCGAAAATTGGATGCAGGACTATATCCATAAAGCCAACAATGGCGGCATTGAAAAGGTCTTGTTGTAATGACGACAAACCCCGCATCGCGGGGTTTGTTTTTGCTCATGGGTGAAGGTGCCTGAATATTGCGTCAGGAAAGCATCATGCCCGCACTGACGCCACGTTGATCGACTGCGTGCGGCAAAAACGTATTCGCTTGCTTGCTGTGTTTGTTAGGGCTGACGCGCCTTAATAAACACGTAAATGCCTGCCCATGTCATCGCCACCGCAATAATTGTAATGACGATTAAGCTCATCAGGCCATAGTCGGTAGTTAATAAATCCATGAGAAGTTTCATAGGGATGCCTCCAGTTGTGTCACATTACGTCGGTGAATGAGACATATTTTGAACCCTATTACTAAAAGGGTTTTTGATGTAACGCAAATGGCAGACAGGCTGGTCGCAGAAAATCCTGCCTGTCGATGAAGAGTCAGTCACATTTTGTCATTCTGTTTTTTTGGAAATTCGCATGAATATTTATCCCTTGCTCAAGCCATTATTGTTTCGCCTAGACGCGGAGCACGCGCATGACCTGACCTTGGCCACGCTGAAGCATGCCGAAGGCTTGGGCTTGTTATCCGGCATGGCCACGCGCTGCCCAGCGCAACCAACGCAAGTCATGGGCTTAACCTTTGCGAATCCGGTTGGACTCGCCGCCGGGCTGGATAAAAATGCTGCCGTCATTGACGGCATGGCCGCACTCGGTTTTGGTTTTATAGAGGTGGGGACCGTCACGCCACGTCCGCAGCCCGGTAACCCAAAACCTAGACTATTTCGTTTGCCAGAGGCACAAGCGATTATCAATCGCTTTGGATTTAATAATCTCGGCGTCGAACAACTGCTCCTGAATGTGCAGGCCGCCCATTATCGTGGGGTGTTGGGGATTAATATCGGCAAAAACTTTGATACGCCTAATGAGCGCGCCGCAGACGATTATCTGCTTTGTATGCGCAAGGTGTATAGCCATGCCAGCTATATCACGGTCAACATTTCATCACCCAACACTAAAAACTTACGCGCCTTGCAAGAAAAAGAGGCTTTGGGCCAGTTGCTCGCCACGCTCAAAGCGGAGCAAGCCCGTTTGGCGCAACAGCATGGTAAATACGTCCCCGTGGTGCTCAAAATTGCCCCTGATTTGACGCGTGAGCAGGTAGAAGAAATCGCAGGTTTATTGATGCAACACCAGATGGATGGCGTGATTGCCACCAACACCACCCTATCGCGCGAGGCGGTGACTGGGCTCAAACATGCTGAAGAAGCAGGGGGTTTGTCAGGTGCGCCAGTGCGTGAAGGCGCTAATCGGGTGATTCGTACCTTGGCCACCCATCTGCAAGGCAGTTTGCCGATTATCGGGGTAGGTGGCATTTTGTCGGGGGAAGATGCGCGGGAAAAAATGGCTGCAGGTGCATGCTTGGTGCAGATATATAGCGGTATGATTTATCGCGGTCCGCAACTGATTACTGAGTGCCGCCGCGCCTTGTTGCGTGATTAACTTTTTGCCAGCAAACGCTAAAAACCATGCAGCCGTCGATTTTATATTCTTACCGTCGATGCCCGTATGCGATGCGTGCGCGTATGGCGCTGTGGGCGGCAGACATCAAGCCAGAAGTCCGCGAAATCGCCTTGCGCGACAAACCCGCGCATTTGCTGCAGATTTCACCTAAAGGCACGGTGCCAGTGTTGCAACTGCCTGACGGCACCGTGCTTGAACAAAGCCTAGACATCATGCATTGGGCGCTGGGTCAGCGAGACCCATTCGGTTGGTTGCAGTCGGCGGGTGAGGCGGCTACTCAACTGATTGCCATGAACGATGGCCCTTTTAAACAAGCTCTAGACCGCTACAAATATCCAGACCGTTTTCCTGAGCAGGCACAGTCGGTTTATCGTCAGCAAGGCGAGCAGTTTTTGCAGCGACTGGAATCTGCTTTGCGGCAACAGGCTTATTTGCTTGGTGATCAAGCCAGCATCGCCGATGTTGCGATTTTTCCGTTTATCCGCCAATTTGCTGCGGTGGATGCGGATTGGTTTAACAGCAGTCCATACCCAAAATTGCGAACTTGGTTAGCCGGATGGGTTGAAAGCCCATTATTTGCAGCGGTGATGCAGAAATTTTCAACCTACACAGCTTGATGGTGTTTCTGCGCCCTGCATTAAGTGATCTCGCTTCATTGCGCATCACTTACGCCATTTGCAGACTGTAGGCACTTAACTGCGTGTAGATTCTTGTGCAGCAGAATGCTCAAACTTCTCATAGGCATTAATAATCTTCTGCACCAGTGGATGCCGGACCACATCTTGCGACATAAACTGGGTGAAGGCGATGCCTTTGACTTCCTTGAGAATCTTCTGCGCTTCGACCAACCCGCTTTTTTGGTGACGCTGCAAATCAATCTGCGTTACGTCGCCCGTAATCACTGCTTTGGTGCCAAAGCCAATTCGGGTTAAAAACATTTTCATCTGCTCTGGCGTGGTGTTTTGCGCTTCGTCCAGAATAATAAAGCTCTGGTTCAAGGTACGACCACGCATATAAGCCAGTGGGGCGACTTCAATCGCGCCGCGTTCAAACATTTTGTTGACCGTGTCGTATCCGGCCAAATCATAGAGCGCGTCGTATAGAGGCCGCAGATAAGGGTCTACTTTTTGGTTTAAGTCGCCAGGTAAAAACCCCAGCCGCTCGCCTGCCTCGACCGCCGGGCGGACCAGTACTATCCGTTTCACCCGGTCGCGGGTCATGGCATCGACGGCGCTGGCCACCGCCAAATACGTCTTGCCAGTACCCGCCGGGCCTATGCCAAACGTGATGTCATGGTCTTGTATCTGTTGCAAATAATTCACTTGGCGCGGTGTGCGGCCGTGTAAATCGCCGCGGCGAGTCATCAACACCGGCATGGCACTGTTGCTGACTTCTTCGGGGCGCAGCTTGTCTATCTCAACCAAGCCCAGTTGTATATCTTCGAGCTCGATGGGTTTTTTAGAGCGCGCATAAAAATTCTCAAGCATTTGTGCGCCCAGACGCATATTGTTCTGCGTGCCGCTCAAATAAAATGTGCTGCCGCGACGGTTTATGTCGATATCCAGACCGTTTGCCAATTGGCGAATATTTTCATCCAGCGGGCCACACAGATTAGCCAGCATCAGATTGTCTTCAGGGGAGAGGGTGATTTGCATGCGAGAGGGTCTTTATTGCGTCACAATTTCGCCAACCAGGCGTTTGGGGTTATACACATCTGTAATCTTAACTGTGACCATCTGGTGCGTAAAACGTGCGTCAGCGGCGATATCGACAATACGGCCATTGTCCGTCTTGCCAGCCAGCAGGCTAGGGTCTTTCCATGAAGGGCCTTCTATTAATACGCGCTGGATGCTGCCCAGCATGGCACGACTGATGGCATCACCTTGTTGCTCGTTTTCTGCTTGCAATTGTGCCAGCCATGTGGCTTTGGTGGCATGTGGAATATCATCTGCCAGATAGCTGGCAGGGGTGCCAGGACGCGGGCTGTATAAAAAGCTAAAACTATAATCAAAGCCGACGTCACGCATCAGTTTCAGGGTCGCCTGAAAGTCTTTTTCGGTTTCGCCAGGAAAGCCGACAATGATGTCGCTGGTAATGGTCAGCGCCGGATTGGCGGCCTTCAGTTTGCGAATCAGCGCTTTGTATTGTAAAACGGTGTAGTTGCGCTTCATCGCCATCAATACGCGGTCGCTGCCGGCTTGTAC
>JAIXZQ010000341.1 GCA_027489475.1 Methylophilus sp. | reverse complement strand
TTTCGCAATGTTGTTAATCAATTCCAACATGTTCACGGTTTTACCTACACCCGCACCGCCGAATAGACCCACTTTACCGCCTTTAGCAAACGGGCAAACCAGGTCAATCACCTTGATGCCAGTTTCTAGCAGGTCAACAGAAGGAGACAGCTCTTCAAAAGCGGGAGCCTTTTGGTGAATAGAACGGAATTCTTGTGAATCAATCGGACCGACTTCGTCAATCGGGCGACCCAACACGTCCATGATGCGGCCCAATGTGCCTTCACCTACTGGCACAGAAATCGCTGCACCGGTGTTTTTAAACGCAGTACCACGGGCTAATCCGTCAGAAGAACCCATGGCGATGGTACGCACAATACCGTCACCCAGTTGTTGTTGTACTTCAAGTGTTAAGCCAGCTTCGGCTTTAGAATCTTTGTCATCGATGATTAATGCATCGAATACTTTAGGCATATGGTCACGTGGAAATTCCACGTCCACCACAGCGCCAATACACTGTACTACTTTACCTGTTACTGCTTGATTTGCCTTTGCCATTTTCTTTTCCTAACTGTATGAGTCAGATCTGTTGAATTCTTACACTTCGTCTTGCTGCGTTTATGAGGAAACCGCTGCCGCACCACCAACGATCTCGGAGATCTCTTTGGTAATCGCCGCTTGACGGGCCTTGTTGTAGACCAGTTTCAACTCGCCAATCACGTTTTTCGCATTGTCTGAGGCCGATTTCATCGCCACCATACGCGCAGATTGCTCGGACGCCATGTTTTCAGCCACTGCGTTGTAAATCAGTGATTCGATGTAACGCACCATCAACTCATCCACCACCGGTTTTGCTTCGGGCTCGTAGATGTAATCCCAATGCCCACTCGGTGCACCCAGCTGTTCGCCAGACAACGGCAACAATTGCTGCATGGTTGGCTCTTGCTTCATGGTATTGATGAATTTGGTATAGCAGATGTAAAGCTGATCGATTTCACCCGCGATATAGGCATCCAGCATGACCTTGATTGCGCCAATCAACTTTTCTAGATGTGGCGTATCGCCTAATCCAGTGATGTGTGATTTTACCTGCGCGCCGATGCGGTTCATAAAGCCATAGCCTTTGTTGCCGATAGCGCTGACTTGTATGCCTTTGCCTTCGGCTTCCCAAGCTTTCATTTGGTTAAGCGACAGACGTAAGACGTTGGTATTTAAACCACCGCACAAGCCTTTATCTGAGCTGACCACAATCAGGCCTACGTTCTTCACCACATCGCGTTTAATTAAAAACGGATGACGGTATTCGGACTGCGCAAAAGACAAGTGGGCCGCCACGTTGCGAATTTTGTCCGCATAGGGGCGTGAGGCACGCATTCTATCTTGCGCCTTGCGCATTTTAGAGGCAGCCACCATTTCCATCGCCTTGGTGAGCTTGCGTGTATTTTCTACACTCTTGATCTTAGTTCTAATCTCTTTACTACCTGCCATGTTAGGTTCCTAGTCGAAGTGTCAGAGATTAATAAGCGTTGGTTGCTTTGAAATCTTGAATGGCTGCTTCCAGTGCTTTTTCGTTATCACCGCTCAAATCCTTGCTGGATTCGATGGTATCAACGATTGCTTTGTACTTGGAGTTTAAGAAGCCATGCAAAGCGTTTTCAAATGCCAAGACCTTATTGGTTGGCACATCGTCAAAGTAGCCTTTGTTTGCTGCAAACAAGCTGATACCCATATTTGCCACGCTCAGTGGCGCATACTGTGCTTGCTTCATCAGCTCGGTAAACATACGACCACGGTCCAGCTGTTTACGAGTGGCTTCGTCCAAGTCAGAAGCAAACTGCGCAAACGCCGCCAATTCACGGTATTGCGCCAAGGCCAGACGTACACCACCACCCAGTTTTTTAATGACTTTGGTTTGCGCTGCACCACCGACGCGAGACACGGAAATACCGGCGTTAATCGCTGGACGGATACCTGCGTTGAACAGGTCACTTTCCAAGAAGATTTGACCATCGGTAATCGAAATCACGTTGGTTGGCACGAAGGCTGACACGTCACCCGCTTGGGTTTCAATCACTGGCAATGCCGTCAATGAACCGGTTTTACCTTTAACTTCGCCATTGGTGAATTTTTCAACATACTCTTCGTTTACACGCGCTGCACGCTCTAACAAACGTGAGTGGATGTAGAACACGTCACCTGGGTAAGCTTCACGGCCTGGTGGACGACGCAGCAACAGAGAAATTTGACGGTAAGCGACCGCTTGTTTGGATAAGTCATCGTAAACGATCAATGCATCTTGACCGCGGTCACGGAAGTATTCACCCATGGTACAACCGGCATAAGGTGCCAAGAATTGCAAGGCAGCTGAGTCTGAAGCAGAAGCCGCAACCACAATGGTATACGCCATCGCGCCGTGCTCTTCAAGTTTACGTACCACGTTGGCAATGGTTGACGCTTTCTGACCAATCGCAACATAGATACAGGTCATGTTCTGACCTTTTTGGTTAATGATGGCATCAACGGCTACCGCAGTTTTACCGGTTTGACGGTCACCAATAATCAGTTCGCGCTGACCACGACCAACAGGTACCATGGAGTCAATAGACTTCAAACCGGTTTGGACTGGCTGTGAAACAGATTTACGCGCAATCACGCCTGGCGCGATTTTTTCAATTTTGTCAGTCAATTTGGTATTGACAGGACCTTTGCCATCAATCGGCTGACCCAAGGCGTTCACCACACGGCCAATCAGTTCTGGACCAACGGGCACTTCCAAAATACGGCCTGTACATTTACAGGTGTCACCTT
>JAIXZQ010000093.1 GCA_027489475.1 Methylophilus sp. | reverse complement strand
CTGATACGCCGCAGCGTTGTGTATCCTCTCACTCTAAACCACGCGCAAGCGTGGTTTTTTTTGTCTGCCGCCGTGGCCATGCATTCATAGATTGCGGCCTAGCCCGGACAGGCATCACCGCTGCAGTTATCGGGATGCGCTTAGCTTAAAACAGACAACGGCGCTTGCGCGCCGTTGTCTATACAAGAATACCAAGCGCACTTAATACAGCGGAATCACATCCAGTTTGCCCGCTTTCATGTCAGGCACTAGCAAATGATGGTCGTCCTGAGTCAGTGCGATATCGGCGGCCGATTGATACCCTTCTTTGACTAGGCTGACCTTGCCCCCACGATCGACGCGAAAGACCTTGCCGTTTTTCCAGTCACTCACATACACAGTGCCGTTGGCTTGTCTGACGATGCCATCGCCGCCGCCAAAGCCGCTGGCAATTTCTGTTAGCGTTTTTCCTGCGATGTCCAGTGAGTACAAGACGCCCGAGGTGAAGTCCACCATCAGCAAATGTTCGCCCGTGGCATCGGCCAACAAGCCATTGGGGGCCAATACACGGCCATCCATGGCGCCATCGGCCAGTAAGGTCAGTTGATGCTGTGGGGTGACTTTATAGACGGCTCCGCCTTTACCGCTGCCCAGAATGTCACCACTGTCGCTGATATACAAATTGCCATTGGCATCGGCACACAGGTCGTTTAAAAATTGTGGCGGATGGGTGAATGCTGTTGCCGCAACAAAAACTTCTGCTTTGGCGGGGGAGGCGGTTAAATCCACTTTGAGTACACGTGTTTTGTCGGCGATGTATAAGGTTTGACCGATGAGGGCCAGTCCTTTCGGGTCATCCAGACCACGCAATAACACCGATTCATTGCCATGGTCTATGACCCGAATTTGTCCATCACCGTCTTGACCAAAGCCATTGATT
Source organism: Methylophilus sp. (assembly GCA_027489475.1). Classification (GTDB taxonomy): domain Bacteria; phylum Pseudomonadota; class Gammaproteobacteria; order Burkholderiales; family Methylophilaceae; genus Methylophilus. Next base: position 12,053 of record JAIXZQ010000093.1, on the reverse strand, counting down.
TCTGACACATAGATTTTGCCATCAGCTGCTTGCACCACAGATTCTGGGGTCAATAAATTGGCCACTGGCTGTGGCACTTGTGACGCGGCCTGCGCTGTTGCAACCCATAACGAGCTGATTAATACGGTTGTTGGCCAGATGGCCAGACGGGGGAATGCACGCATACGGGCTCCTAAAACATTGCCTTGGGTTGACTAAGGGTATTGATACTTTGGCACAAGGCAGAATAGGTTTGCATTGCGCCTTGACGCATTGAGCGCTGAAACCCAGCATCCTGTTGGATGCGCGCGATGACTTGATCAAACGCCTGTTGGTATGACTGCTGTGCAAAGCCTTCAATGTTATAGGTGAGCCAGCCGCGGGCTTGGCCTTCGCCTTTAACCGTCAACAATGGGTTGGCCAGTGCGCTTTCGGCGCCTGGTTTGTCATAGACTTTGGCGATGATTTGGCTGTAAAAAACGCCGGTTTGCGGGTTGTAAAATAGATTTGGCTCTATCACCACCAGCGCTTGCCCTTTGGCATCGGCTTCGCAGCTAGACGTCGCGTAGTTTTTCGCCTGAAAGCTGTTGACGCCAACTTGCGCCGCAGTCTCGCCACGTGGATGCCAGTAGTTGATATAGGGATGCAACAACCTGACCGGATGCTGGTAAAAGGATTGCGGCACTTGAATCACCAGCGCTGCTTCGCTGCCAGTTTGTGCCTGCGCTTGCATACTCAAGCCTGTCAGTGCCAGACAAGCGATACCCACACTGCGCAAGCCAATGTTTAACCATCGTTTTTTCATCATTACTCCTTTAAAAATCATTGCCGCCGTCCATGCATTCTATTATGCCGCTGTGCGGATGCGGTAAATCCAGCCAGTCAAATCATCGGTGACATAAAGCCAACCGTCTGCCCCTACCATGACATCCACCGGGCGGCCCCAAGGGCGTCCTTGTTGTAACCAGCCGGTAATAAATGGGACGACTTCTGCAGGCTGATGGTTCCTGAACACGACGCGATATAAGGCATAGCCGCTGGGTTGCGCACGATTCCAAGAGCCGTGCAGTGCAACAATCAGGTCTGGCTGCAGCGCAGGCGGGAATTGGCTGTCCTGTAAAAACGTCAGCCCCAGCGGCGTACTGTGCGCGGGCAACAAGGCGGCGGGCGCTTGTGAGTGAGAACAGATCCCGGTTTCGGCAGACACATTGGGGTCTTGATACCATTGACCAGGCTGTGTGGGGTCGCCCCAGCAATAAGGCCAGCCATAGTGTTTGCCACCTTCAATCAGGTTTATATGTTCTGGCGGTAAGTCATCATTCACCTCGCCATTTTTTGTTGCACTGCGATTATCTGAGCCGTTATTGGTGGCATAGAGTGCGGCTGTAACTGGATGCCAAGCCAAGCCTTGGCTGTTGCGCAGTCCGTTAGCCCAAAGCGGCGTTTGCGCATGACGACCCAAAGTAACCAAAGCGCCTGCGGGACGACCATCAGCGCTAAAGCGCAACAGACTCGCTCGCAAGGGGTGTTCTTCGATACACACATTACAGCTTGAGCCGACATTGACAAAAATGTAGCCATCTGGCGACACCTTGACCGTTTTTAAGCTATGACCGCCGCTGGGTAAATTGCGGATAAACGGCTGTGGCGCACCCCAGCCTTCTCCTTGTTTAGGCAGTTTGACGACGCCCGTTTGCTCAGCCACCAACAAATCCTCACCCAACAAGGCGAGGCCATGCGGGGCATTTAGCCCTTGGGCGATGACTTCAGCTTCACCAGAGGCGGTTAGCCTCAAAATACGACCGCTGTTGGTCAGACTGACCAGCAACCGCCCCTGTGCATCTTTGGCCAGCATGCGTGGCGCGCCATAGGCACTGACATCGGCAAAACGCTCAATCACCAAGCCACTGGGCAATTGCAAACGTGCCAGCGCGGTATCGACATTCAATGATTCTGCGGTCGCCACATGCAAGCCAGTGACCATGCCCACCGCGAGCAGTGCCAATACCACAAAGCGCCAGACTTGACGCGATAGCGTCAGCCCAGTCCGAGATTGCATTATGTCAGTGTATCTGCCCATATGTTTTGTGCCCAGGCATGGGCGTATGCTCCTTCTTGTGCGCTGGCCTTGCTAGAAACGCCACCGCCTTCGGCGGATACCATGGATTTTTTAGCGGGGTCATACCGGTAGACATTGGCCACATGCACGGCTTGCTGATCGTCGACGAAACTATAGCAGGTATTGGCGAACACCGGCTGCGGATTCGGCGCTTGGCCGGCTTGCAAGTCTATGATGGCCGCGGCGGCAATTTTAGCTTGTGAGGTGGCCATATGCGCAGACTTAGGCAAGCCGGCTGAAATACTGTCGCCGATGACATGAATCTCGGGTTGCGCGCTGGACGCATAGCTCACAAAGTCCACTTCGCACCAACGTTTATCCACATTGGCCAACCCCGCTTGCTGTGCGATGCTGCCTGCCAGTTGCGGCGGAATAATATTCAACACATCGGCTTTGATAGACTCAAAATCGGTTTTGACCGTCAGGCTGCCGGGGTCAACCTGTAACAGGCTGCTGTTGTTGTGGTATTCAATCATGCCCGCATAAGCGCCCTGAAAGCTTTGTAAAAACAGGCCTTTTTTAGAGACGATGTCGGCATTGGCATCCAGAATAATCACCTTGCTGCGCGGCTTATGTTGCTTAAAGTAATGCGCCACCTGACAAGCTCGCTCATACGGGCCGGGCGGGCAACGGTAAGGTGCGGGGGGCACCGTCATGACGAACACCCCGCCATCTGGCATGCTTTCGAGTTGCTGGCGCAGCAACAAGGTTTGTTTGCCGGCCTTCCATGCGTGCGGTAGCGCGGGTAGCGGACCGGGCATGCCTGGTAGCAATGCATAATTAAAATCAACGCCCGGTGCCAGCACCAATCTATCGTAACCAATGCTGCCGCGACCCATCACCACTTGTTTACTGCTGGGCTCAACGCGGCTCACCGTATCTTGTACCCATTGGATACCATGATGGCGGCGTGCGCTGTCATACCCAAAACTTAAGTCATCTAGGGTTTTACTGCCACCCAATACCAAATTGCTCTGCGGACAAGAGATAAACTGTGGATTGGGTTCAATGACCGTGACTTTCAGGTTGCCCAGACTCCAGTCACGCAGATATTTGGCGGCGGTGAGGCCGGCAAAGCCTGCGCCCACCACCACCACATGCCCTAATGGCGGCTTGCTGGCGCGCGCAAATGCGGGCAGTCCATAAAAAGCCAGGCCGCCATAAATAACAGATTTTATAAAATCTCTGCGGGGCGCTTGTGGGTGCCTGTCTGACGCCGTACTAAAGGACTGTGCTGGCCCGGAGGTGGAATCTGGATACATTATTGGCCCCCTTTAAATGGTTGTTTGGGTAGGGCAGGGGGCGTGATGCGCGGCTGCTGAGCAAAATACTGCGCCAGCGCAGCAATTTCATCCTCCCGTAATCCCTTGGCATGGCGATGCATCACGGTGGCTGGCACGCTGCCATCTTTAAAACCTTGCATGCGCTGAATAAACAAGCTGCTATTAAGGCCTGCCAGCGTAGGCGTGCTGCCCACACTATTGCCATGTGGGCCATGACAGGCCGCGCAGGAGGCCGCCAAAGTCTTGATGGCGCTGTCTTCAAGCACCAGGCCAGCAGGTTCACTGAGCGCCAGACTCGATTGACTGATACCAATACTCACCATCAGCAAGATGAGACCAAGACGCGTCCTCTGCCCGACTGCACAGGTGCGCAAAAAAAACGAAAGAACATGCATGCAATGACCCCCGATAATTGTTGTGTTGTTGCGCCATTATTCTGAATTGCCGCCAGGCTGTGCGTGACTATGGTTACAGTATCATGCCACCTCAGCCGCGTGGTTTATTTTAGCTTGATGTTTTAACCGCTTTCAGTTCCTCATCATACCAAGCGCGTGCATCATTGTGCTTATCATGCCTATGCCAGCTGACAACTGGCTGACAAAGTCCTTACGCCGAACAATACTTTAGGCGAGGTGACGGCCAAAAAAAACGGCCATCCATGGATGACCGTTTTTTTAACTGCGTTGCAAAAGTATGCGTTGCTTAGAAGCATTTTTCTTCTTGGCAACCGTCATCTTTGGTGCCTAACTGGGTCAGCAAATCCACCATTTTTTGATTGCCTTCTTCGCGGAAGTAACGAATCAATGACACATCGCCTTTCAGTTTGAGGTTGACATCCGCACCGGCAGAGGCCAGATATTTCATCAACTCGGTGTTACCTATGAATGCAGCCATATGAAAAGCGGTATTTTTGCTGGCAGGGTGCACATAGTTCAGGTCAGCCCCTTTGGATACCAGATATTTGACCACGTCTACACGGCCTTTTGAGGCGGCCATTTGCAGCGGTTCCCAAGCAAAGAATTTTTGTTTGACCAAGCTTGGCTCGGCTTCGACAAATTTTTTCACGACTTTGACATTACCACCGGTCAGCGCCTCGGTAAATTCCATGTATTCCTCATCGGTCAAGGCAAACGCTTGCAATGCGAATGACAGGGATAACAAGGCCACTAAACACTTAAATACTTTCATAATCTCTCCACAGACCTGATTTTTCATTGTAAAAATAACGACATTTTTAATTGTAACAACCTGACGATTGCGTTAGCCGACAAATACGCGCGCGTTTCTGAACATCCGCATCCAGGGACCATCTTCTTGCCAATCATCTGGACGCCAAGAATGTTGCACCGCTCTGAATACCCGCTCAGGATGCGGCATCATAATGCTAAAGCGGCCGTCTTGAGTGGTAAAACCCGTTAATCCTTGGGGTGAGCCGTTAGGGTTAAATGGGTAATATTCAGTGGCTTGCGCAGCATGATCAACGTAACGCAACGTAGCCAGTTGCTGTTGTAACACAGCTGTGACCGCGCCCGCATCAGTAAATTCCGTAAAACCTTCGCCATGGGCCACCGCAATCGGCATCCGACTGCCGGCCATGCCGTTAAAAAACAGTGAAGGGGAGGCTAACACCTCAACCAATGCAAAGCGCGCTTCAAACTGTTCTGATTTATTACGCACAAAGTGAGGCCAGTGGGCCGCACCCGGAATTATGCTTTGCAGGTTGCTCATCATTTGACAGCCATTGCAAACGCCTAAGGCAAAGCTATCCGAGCGATTAAAAAATGCGCTAAATTCGTCGCGTGCACGCGCATTGAACAAAATCGACTTCGCCCAGCCTTCACCCGCACCCAATACATCACCATACGAGAAGCCGCCGCAAGCCACCAAGCCTGCAAAGTCTTTCAGGCTGACGCGGCCACCAATCACATCACTCATGTGCACATCGACACTGTCAAAGCCTGCACGGTCAAAGGCAGCCGCCATTTCGGTTTGACCGTTGACGCCTTGCTCACGCAAAATCGCCATCTTTGGACGCGCCCCGGTATTGATAAACGGCGCAGCGACGTTATCGTTAAGCGCATAGCTTAAGTGTGCGTGCAAGCCTGTATCATCGGCATTGAGTATGCGGTCATATTCTTGTTGCGCGCATGCTGGGTTATCGCGCAGGCTTTGCATGCGGAAAGTGGTTTCAGACCACAAGCGATGCAGTGTGATGCGCGAGGTTTGGTACCGGCCTTCGGCAGTGATGAGGCTGATTTGATCGCCGGGGGTGACTTGACCGATGCGGTGGACACAGTCGCCTAATGCAGCGTGTAATTCAGCCGCAATCTGCGCCGCTTCGCTGGCGCGCACCTGCACCACCGCGCCTAATTCTTCATTAAACAGCAGGCTGAGACGTTCACCTTTCAGGCTGCTTAAATCAATCTGCAAACCACAATGCCCGGCAAACGCCATTTCGGCCAAGGTGACAAACAAGCCACCATCAGAGCGGTCATGGTAGGCGAGCAGTTTGCCGGCGCTGTTTAAATGCTGAATCGCAGCAAAAAACGCTTTTAGTTGCGCTGGACGGTCTACATCCGGCACCTGATTGCCGACCTGCTGGTACACCTGTGCAAGGGCTGAGCCACCCATGCGCTGTTGACCATTGCCTAAATCTAGCAGCAGCAGTTCGGTGTCGCCGAGGTCGGTACGTAGTTGTGGGGTCAGCGTTTTACGCACATCTATGGTATTGGCAAAGGCTGAAATGACTAATGAAATGGGGGCCGTCACCGCTTTATGTTCGTTTTGCTCTTGCCAGACGGTTTTCATACTCATGGAGTCTTTGCCCACGGGGATGCTGATACCTAGGGCCGGGCACAACGACATGCCCACGGTCTGCACCGTGGCGTACAGGGCGGCGTCTTCACCGTGATGACCGGCATGGGCCATCCAGTTGGCAGACAGTTTTAAATGGCCCAAGTCTGGGATGGCCGCCGCAGCAATATTGGTAATGGCTTCACCAATCGCCATGCGACCGGATGCTGGCGCATCGACTAAGGCCAACGGGGCTTTTTCGCCAATGGCAAAGGCTTCACCTTCATAGGTTTCAAAGCCAGCACAAGTCACCGCAACATCACTGACGGGCACCTGCCAAGGGCCTACCATTTGGTCGCGGGCAATCAAGCCTGTTACACTGCGGTCACCGATGGTGATTAAAAAGGTTTTATCCGCCACGCCGGGCAACCGTAAGACGCGTTCGATAGCCTCTTCCAGTTGAATGCCAGTGCTATCAAAGGCGGGCAGGGTTTTAGGCAGTGAACGCACATCGCGCAACATTTTCGGTGGTTTTCCCAACAGGACGGACAACTCCATATCCACCGGCTTGTTGGCAAAATGACGGTCTTCTACGGTCAGGTGACGCGCTTCGGTGGCCACCCCCACCACGGCAAATGGACAGCGCTCGCGGGCGCAGATGTCTTCAAACAAGGCTAACTGGTCTTGGTTGACCGCCAAAACATAGCGTTCCTGCGCTTCATTGCTCCACAACTCGCGTGGGCTCATGCCGGGTTCTTCATTATGCACATCACGCAACTGAAACACGGCCCCGACTTTGGCGTCGTTGACCAGTTCTGGGAACGCGTTTGAAATGCCGCCCGCACCAACGTCGTGAATACTCAAAATTGGGTTTTGCGCGCCCAATTGCCAGCACCGGTCTATCACCTCTTGCGCACGGCGCTGCAGTTCGGGGTTGCCGCGTTGCACCGAGTCAAAATCCAGGTTTTCAGTGTTGGCGCCGGTGTCCATACTTGAAGCTGCGCCGCCGCCTAAGCCAATCAGCATGGCAGGGCCGCCCAGTTGAATCAGCGCGGCCCCTGGCGGAATGCTGTTTTTAAAGCTATGGCTGTCCGAGATATTGCCGACGCCGCCTGCCAGCATAATCGGCTTGTGGTAGCCGCGCACTTCTGTGCCGCCATCGGCAGTGGGGGTCGCCAGTTCAAAGGTACGGAAATAGCCTGCAATATTCGGACGACCAAATTCGTTGTTATAGGCCGCGCCGCCTAACGGGCCATCGAGCATGATTTGCAAGGGGCTGGCGATACGTCCTGGCTTGCCGTAAGGGGTTTCCCAAGGCTGTTCAAACCCCGGCAGTTGCAGGTTAGAGACCGAAAAGCCCGTTAATCCGGCTTTAGGTTTAGAGCCTATGCCGGTGGCACCTTCATCACGAATTTCGCCGCCGGCCCCAGTGGCCGCGCCAGCAAACGGTGAAATCGCCGTTGGGTGGTTATGCGTTTCTACCTTCATCAGGTAGTGCATCTCGTCTTCAACAAACTGGTAATGGTGGTCAGCGCCTGGGTAAAAGCGCTTGGTTTTTTGACCACGCACAATCGAGCTGTTGTCAGCATAGGCGACCACAGTGCTCCCCGGATGTAACTTGTGGGTGTTGCGTATCATGTTAAACAGTGACAGTTCTTGCTGTACGCCATCAATCACCCAGTCAGCATTAAAAATCTTGTGGCGGCAATGTTCAGAGTTGGCTTGCGCAAACATCATCAGCTCAACATCGGTGGGATTGCGGCCCATTTTGCGGTAGTTATCCAGCAAATAGTCTACTTCGTCAGGCGATAACGCCAGGCCCATCTCGCTGTTGGCGGCTTCGAGTGCAGCTTTGCCTCCGCTGAGCAAGTCTATGCTGGCTAACGGTTTGGGGTCTGCATGATGGTAGAGTTGTTCGGCCTCCGCCAGACTGAAGACCACTGTTTCTGTCATACGGTCTTGAATCTGGCTGCGCAAGGCTTGTTTTTCTGCAGCGCTCAACGGTTGACCATTGGCCGTGGTGACGTAATAGGCAATGCCGCGTTCTAGACGCAACAATTGGGTCAAGCCACAATTGTGCGCGATGTCGGTGGCGCGTGATGCCCAAGGTGAAATGGTGCCAATGCGCGGGATGACCAGTAACAATTCACCGCTTGGCGTTTCGTGGCCGCTGTGCGGGCCATAAGTCAAAATCTGCTGCAGAATGTCTTGCGCGTCGTCGCTTAATGCACGGTCGCTAAAGGCAAAATGCACAAACTCGGTGGTGAGCTGTGCAATATTGGGCGCGCTGTTTTTCAGGCTGGCATACAGCTTGTCTAATCTAAACTGAGAAAGGGCGGCACTGCCGCGCAGGCTAAAAAAATGCGCTTGACTGGACATGAGGCGGGTGGATTTTTAATGAAGATTTAAACCCATATTCTAGCAGAAAGCGCCCCCTTACTGCACGGCTTAGCACAGCACAGGGGTTAAGACCAGCCTAGGGCGCGCGCGGTTTGATAAAACACAAAGCTGACCACCCACGCCAGTGCCAGCGACCAGCCCAATGACAGCCACATGAAGCCAGCACTTTTGCTTTCTGATTTGAGCGTGGCAATGGTGGATAAGCAGGGCGTATAAATCAGGGCAAACAGCATAAAGCTCATGCCTTGCACCCAGTCGATATGGCTGGCGATTTGTTGTGTGAGGGCATCGCCTTGTAAGCCATAAATTACGGCCAGCGAGCCCACCACAATTTCTTTGGCCACAAAGCCAAAAATCAAGGCGATGGCCAATTGCGTGTCTATGCCAATCGGGTTGAGTAGCGGTGCAAACAATTGACCGATTTTGCCAGCCAATGTGGCTGCACTGGCGGGAGCGGCATCCAGCGGCCAATGCGTTAACAACCAGACCAATATGACGCCCACCACAATCAACTTGCTGGCACGTTTCAAAAAGTGCTTCACCTCTTGCCAGCCGCGTAACCAGATTTGTTGCGGCGTAGGCAAGCGATAGGGCGGCAGCTCTAATACAAACGGCTCTGTACTGGCAAAGTTGCGCTTGAATATTAAGGCGGTAATAAAAATGGTGGCAAAGCTGACCAGATACAATGAAAACAACACCAGCGCGGCCTGTGACGCCGGAAACAGGATGGCAATCATAAACAAAAATACCTGCAGGCGTGCAGAGCAGAGTGACAGCGGAATCACCAGCATGGTCAGTAAGCGCATGGGTCGGCTACGCATGACTCGTGTACCCATTAAGGCCGGTACATTGCAGCCAAAGCCCATTAACATCATGACAAAGCCGCGCCCGTCTAGCCCCATTTTAGCCATCAAGGTATCCATCAAAAAAGCCGCCCGCGACAAATATCCGCTGTCCTCAACCAAGCTCATGACCAAGAAAAACAGCACAATGATGGGCACAAATGCAGCTACCGTGCTCAAGCCGGTATACAGACCATCGAGTAGCAAGCCATTTAACCAAGTCGGCAAACCAGACAGCAAGGGTTCCAACGCTTGACTGCGTATTGTGTCAAACAGCCAGGCCATGGCATCTTGCAAGGGTTTGCCTGCGGTAAAAATAAATTGAAACAGCAAAAATACAGCTGCAAAAAACAATGGCAAGCCCAACCAAGGATGCAACAATACGCGGTCTATACGGTCGGTCATGGCATCATTGAGTTGTGCCGGAATATGCACCGAGGTCTCCACAAGGTGTTGCATGGCCTGTTCAATCTCATGGTCTTGCGCCAAGGCGGCTGACACCTGTTCTGGTGTTTTTTGTGGCAGCTGTGCTTGTAATTGTTGTGCAGCAACACTCAGGGCTTCAGGACAATGGCTGCCATATTTGGCGCTGATGGTCAGCACCGGCATGCCTAAGGCGCGCTGCATGTTAGCCGTGTTGATACTGATACCGGCACGGCTGGCTTCATCTTCCATATTCAAAAGCAATACTGCTGGTAAGCCCAGTGCGCGGATTTGTAGGGCCAAGGATAATTGCCTGTCTATCTGCGCGCTATTAAGAATAATCAGGACTAAATCCACCGCATGATGACTCAAAAAGTGTCTGACCACTTGCTCGTCATCAGAAAAACCATGCAAATCATACAGTCCAGGTAAATCCACCAGCTCGGCAATATGGCCGCCCAGCAGAATTTTGGCACTCATGAGATCGACGGTAATGCCTGGCCAGTTGCCGACTCTGGCGGACGCACCACTCAGGCGATTAAACAACGTGGATTTGCCCGTATTGGGCATGCCTAGTAAAGCAATGCGTTTCATGCGGGGGAAGTTTCTGTGTCTATGGGGCTGGTTTGAAGATGGATGGCTTTGGCATCCTGAACGCGAATAATGACATCGGTAGAGCCCAGACGCACATGCAACGGGCCGTGAAAGGCAGCTTGACGCATCACTTGCAAGCGTTTACCGGCACGAAACCCCAAGGCATGCAAGCGTTGCGCCAATGCCTGATCGGCATGGATGCGCGCGATGGTTGCACTCTGTCCGGGCTTCAGTTCATCTAGATGCATGTTGCATGCCACAAATGAGAATAATTCTTGATTTTATCTTATATTTGATTTTATCTTAAGCTGGCTTGGCAAATAAATACGCTTAAGAAGTCTTTCAATAGAGTGCGTCGTTTGATTCAACGGCATGGGATATCGTCCTGCTCACGCCTTACATAGGCAATAAAAAAGCCAGTGATCGCACTGGCTTTTTTTAGCGGGCTGAACGGCGGGAAAAGTTATTTTTTCTCGATGCCCAAGCCGGATACATCAATTTTGGCTTTTTCTTTCAATCCCAACATGTATTTTTCTAATTTGCGTTGCTGGATGGTGCGCTCAATGCCCTCTTGCACTTTTTCATAAGCAGGGGCTTGCAGTGCGCGTGTATCTACCAATTTAATCACGTGCCAGCCAAACTGTGATTGCACGGGCTCTGGTGTGGTTTCGCCTTTTTTCAAAGCCACCAACGCATCGGCAAATGGCTTCACCATGCCAGCAGGGGAGAACCAACCTAAATCGCCGCCTTTGTCTTTTGAACCTGGGTCTAGCGATTTGTCTTTGGCGATTTTGGCAAAGTCAGTGCCTTTTTTCAGGTCAGCAATAATGGCTTTGGCTTCAGCATCGGTTTTTACCAAAATGTGACGCGCATTGTATTCTTTGTCGCCCAGTTCTTTTTTGTATTGCTCGTAGCCTTCTTTTTTCTCGGCATCAGTCACTGGGTTTTTACGGATAAAGTCAGCCAAAAAGGCATTGACCAACAATTTGCGACGGGCCAGTTCTTCGCTGGCAATGAAATCTGGCTGTTTGTCGATGCCAGCTTTTTGCGCTTCTTGATAAGCTAATTCAGAGCCCACCAGTTCGTTCACCACGGCGGCCTTCATGCCATCATTGGCTTTTTGACCAGTACGGGCTTCAGCATCTTTTAAAATAAATTCTACCCAGCTCTTTTTAATAGGCTTGCCGTTCACGGTCGCCACTGCATCGGCATCCGCAGCAAAGGCATGTGGCAAGGCGCTTAAATAGGCGACTGCCAGCAATACTTTCAAAAATTTCATGCAATTTCCTTAATAAACAATTGAATAAAAGGGGTTTAAAGCGACTAAAAACGACAAACGACTGAAAGACATGATGCGTTTATTCATCCGCTGCCAGTGCAGTAATACTGAGGGCATGAATGCGATTCGGCATTAAATCTTGTAAACAATGGTAGACCATGCGATGACGCATTATCTGTGATTTCCCTGAAAATTGCGAGCTTTTTACCCGCAGGGTGAAATGCCCGCCGCCTTGGTTGCCGCGGTGTCCACGGTGGGCGTCACTGTCATCTTCAATCTGCAATAACTCGGGGGTCAGCACTTGCAAGCGCTGCGTGATTTCGTCTATCAATGTCATACGG
>JAIXZQ010000028.1 GCA_027489475.1 Methylophilus sp. | reverse complement strand
GCCTCTCGCCAGCCTGCCCAATTAGACCGCCTGTGCGCATGGCAGGCGAGTCCACACCGTGGCGCTTTTTGCCTCGCTGCGCCAGCATTGACTAATCCGTTAACTTGTTAAGCCTGCGCCTTATAATGCGGCACGTGGTCGCTTCAGAGGCTATCCCACACGCCTAACGCACCCCCTAGTTCTTCTGCACCTAGCGCAACAACTATGCCGCTCAGGCCCCCTGCGATTACCCGCTACACCCTATCGTTTAGCCGCAGGGATGGTACAGGCTGACGGGCTATGATATGTTTAAGCCCTGATTGATGAGAGGAAACGCATGCTGAGCCTGGTATTTGATATTGAAACCATTCCGGATATTCATGGGCTACGACAGTTACATAGTCTGCCAGACAGTTTGTCTGATGCCGAAGTGGCCAATATTGCATTTCATCAATCGCGCCAACGCAACGGCAGCGAGTTTTTACCGCACCATTTACAACGCGTGTGCGCCATCTCGTGTGCCTTGCGTGAAGGCAATCAGTTTAAAGTGTGGAGTTTGGGCGAACCCGCGGCAACCGAGGCCGAGTTGGTGCAACGTTTTTTTGATGGCATCGAAAAATATACGCCCAATCTGGTGAGCTGGAACGGTGGCGGCTTCGACCTGCCAGTGCTGCATTATCGTGCCATGGTGCATGGCATCGCCGCCCCTCGCTACTGGGATTTGGGTGAGGACGACAAAGACTTTAAATGGAACAACTACATTAGCCGCTACCATATACGGCATTTAGATTTGATGGATGTATTGGCCATGTATAGCGGCAGAGCCAATGCGCCGCTTGATCAAATGGCGCAATTATGCGGCTTTCCAGGTAAGCTTGGCATGGATGGCAGCAAGGTGTGGCAGGCCTATTTGCAAGGCGAGTTGAAAGCGATACGTGATTACTGCGAGACGGATGTGGCTAACACCCATTTGGTGTATTTGCGTTTTTTGAAGATGCGCGGGCAGTGAAGCGCAGACGCGTATGACACTGAAATTCAATTGGTGCGTGAAACCTTGGCCGGGTATGCTGGCGAGCACTGGCAGCAGTTCTTGGCGGCTTGGCCAGCTGCCTAAGTGGACGTTGTAGTTAACTTCCCGTGCAGTCCCTGCGCAGTGTGCAGGGTCGATTAACAAATTTATTTAAAGCCATCTCACCTAGGATTGCGATTGCCTAATTCGTTGAGCTAAGCGACACATGATTTAGCTCAACGATACATCGCTGAGTGTGGCATCTTTTGAACTAGCCCCAAACCATTACTTGCTACCCAAAAAAGTTACTCGCTTTCAGGCTCAGGGGTATCTTCGTCTATCTTGTTTTTCCAGTTTAAAATAATGCGCTGATGGCGTTTGGCGTCATGGCTAAAATAAGCGCGCTGCACGCTGCCTTGATACTGCGCCACCACTTGATAACGGCCGCTAGGCAGATTGAGTAACAGTCTAGGTGCGGCATGTTGCAGACTAAACACAGTGCGCTGCTGTGCATCCAATATGGTGACATCAACATCATCAATCACCCGACCTACTTTACCCTCAGAAAATAAAATATAAAGGTTAAAGTTGGGTTTCATTGCAGTGATACTTTCGACCTCCTCGGCGCCAATCCCGCCGGTCACATAGTCAATGCCATGCGCATCTTGTTGTACCGGTAATCCTTCTCCCCAGGCGGGGTTGCTGAGAGAACAGAACAGCATGAGGGTCCAAACGATTGCGTGCAGTGCTGTGTATTTTTTTAACATACGTGCCCTTCCCAAAAGCTAATTTCGGCTAAGAATTGTATGCGCAATTCGGTTAAAATAACAAGTTATGAGAAACAGTCGTCAAAGATCTTCCAATCTATCTCCCGCGGCACGCGCCAATCAAACGCCAAGACATGCCAGCATTGAATCCCTAGACCAAGAAGGCCGAGGGGTGGCCCATGTAGACGGCAAAGTCATTTTTATCGAGGGCGCGTTGCCGTTTGAACAGGTCAGGTTTTTATCTCACCATGTTAAAGCTACTTATGAGTTGGCAACCACGGTAGAGGTGTTAAAGCCTTCGTCACAACGTGTCACGCCGCGCTGTGAGGTGTATGGGGTGTGCGGCGGCTGTGCCATGCAGCATCTAGAGTTTTCTGCGCAGGTGGCAGCCAAGCAGCGCATGCTAGAAAACGATTTGTGGCATATTGGCCGGGTCAAGGCCGAGAAAATCTTGCCCCCAATTCAAGGTACCCCTTGGCACTATAGACACAAAGCCCGTTTACGGGTGCGCTATGTGGAGAAAAAAGGCGGTGTGCTGGTGGGCTTTAATGAAAAAGCCAGCAGTTATGTCACTGCGATGGACCATTGCCATGTGCTGACGCCAGCGGTGTCTAATTTGATTGTGCCGCTCAAAACCTTGATTGCGCAATTGTCCATCAAACAGTCTTTACCACAGATTGAAGTGGCGGTGGGTGAAGACGCCACCGTGCTGGTGTTGCGTATTTTGGAGCCGTTGTCTGAGCAAGATATCCCATTGTTACAGGCGTTTGAAACCACGCATGGGGTGCAGCTGTGGACACAAAGCAAAGGGCCGGATACCGTTAAGCCGTTGTTTGCCCAGACCACCAGTCTGCATTACAGCCTGCCTGAATTTAATTTGCGCTATCCGTTTAGCCCAACCGCTTTTACGCAGGTTAACCCGGCTATCAACCGCGTGATGATTCGCCGCGCCATGCAACTGTTGGCCCCTCAAGCCGGTGAGCGCATTGCAGACTTTTTTTGCGGCTTGGGTAATTTTACGTTGCCGATTGCGCGCAGCGGCGCTACGGTGCACGGCATCGAAGGTGCGCAAGTGCTGGTGAATCGGGCGATTGAAAATGCCGCGCTCAATGGCTTGCCAGAGGTGACATTTGCCGAGTCTGACCTGTTTGATATGACGCCCGAAGCTTTGGTGGCTTTGCAGCCGTTTGATAAGTGGTTAATAGACCCACCGCGCGATGGCGCAATAGCGCTGGTCAAGGCCTTGCCAGATGCCGACGACCCGCAGCAGGCACATGCGCCCAAACGCATTGTTTATGTATCCTGTAATCCCTCTACCTTGGCCCGGGATGCAGCCATTTTGACGCAAGTGAAAGGCTATCACTTGACCGCCGCAGGGGTGATGAATATGTTTCCGCATACCGCCCATGTTGAATCCATCGCGGTGTTTGAGAAGGTCTGAGCATGACCGTGCTCACCCGCTGGGTGAACGCACTTATCCTGGGTAAGCGCTGTGCTTGGGCATGGCCGCTGGCGCTGTGCGCCGCATGCATGCTGTCTGCTTGTCAGCCCAAGACAGACGCACAAAACTTGGTGGTGGCGGTGGCGCAAGCCCCGATTACCCTAGACCCGCGACTGGCGGCGGATGCAGCCTCAGAGCGTATCAATCGTCTGCTGTATCAACGGTTAGTGGCCTATGATGCGCAATCGCGCGTGGTGCCCAGTCTGGCCGATTGGCAACAACGTGATGCGCTACACGTGCGTTTGCTATTGCGCACCCCCGCCCACTTTCATGATGGCCAGCCACTGACGGCCCGCGATGTCAAAGCCACTTACGACAGTCTACGCCAGATGCCCGCCTCGCCACATGCCGCCGAGTTTGCCAATATTGCCGCCATACACACGCCAGATGCGCAGACCATAGACTTTAGCTTGAAGCAGCCTGATGCGCTGTTTGTCAGTCGATTGATGGTGGGTATTTTACCCGCCCGCTTGTTGGCCGCTGGGCATGATTTTGCCCACCAACCAGTGGGTAGTGGCCCATTCAAATTTGTTTCTTGGCCATCGGCGCTGGAGTTGCAACGGGTGACGGATGGTTTGCGGGTACGCTTCGAAGAGGTCAAAGACCCAAACGTGCGGGTGCTCAAACTTAAGCGCGGTGAAGCCGATGTGTTGCAAGGCGATTTGCCGCCAGAGTTGGTAGGCTATCTGCAAAGCCAACCCCACCTCACAGTGAACACTGGCCCGGGGGCCAATTTCTCTTATCTGGGCATCAATACGCAAAGCGCTTTTTTAAAAGATGTGCGCGTGCGTCAAGCCTTGGCTTATGCCATTGATACGCAAGCCATCGT
>JAIXZQ010000255.1 GCA_027489475.1 Methylophilus sp. | reverse complement strand
TGGCCCTATTTTATGAAAGTGGTGTATCCCTATCTGCATAAAGACTGGAAAAGTCTGCGCGTGATTGCCGAGCAATGGACCAGCCAAGAGCCACAAAATACCGAGGCTTGGTTTTATCTGGCTGCGGCTGAATATCAAACCCGTGATTACACCATTGCTGAGCAACACTTACATCGGGTGGTCAGCTTGAATGATCAACATAGCCAAGCCTTTTATTACCTGGGCATGATTGCTGAAGCCAATGGTAACCACAACGAAGCGATGGCGCAGGTCGATGTCTTGAGTCAATTCGATCAAGAGTCTGCTGACGCCCTGAAAGTCGCACTCAAAAGTCTGCCATGACTGGTCAGAGGGGGTGGGTGGCCAATCGCGCTGCCTGCCCCTTTCAGGCTGCATCGCTATCTAGCGCTTGAGACGGGGCGATCGTATATGCTAAATACGGCTTGTAATCACCGAACAGCTGCAATAAAAAAGCGCCGCAGTCAGCTCACTGGGGCGCTTTTTTTATGCTAAAACTGGGGTTAGGCGACGGCCAGCTCCAGTTCTTCTACGTGGTAATAATGTTCTTCATCCCACACCGTAAAATCTTGCGCGGTGTACATCGCTTCTTGCAAATGCTCAAACATGGCAATGCAGTGATTCTCTTCATCCATTACTTGATACATCGTCATGGGAACCCCCTCTCACAAGATTGTCCAACAGCGGTCATGACTGCATCATGACATAGAGTTGGGTCAGTGATTTTGCCGAGTAAGGTGGGAGTTTGGGCTTAATTGTCGGCTTTAAGCGGGCCCGCGATATCAGGCCTGAATTGCAGGGTAATTGCAGACTTATTCTGGCAATCGCCCCCAAGGATTGTTTGTAAAATCAAAAGCATGGCGTATAATGCGCCACTTCTGAGGAACGCTGCGAGGGCTTTCATGGCTCCCAGGCTCAGAGCAGTTGCTTAACAGCATCTACAACGGCGTTCACTTTTCACTGTGCGAGCACGGAAAAAAGGTGAACAGATGTTGCCACCGGTTCTAACGAACATTTCCTGCTCAGTTTTCATATTATTTAGGATGTAAACATGAATACTGTAGCTGATATCAAAGACTATGTTGTGGCCGATTTATCACTGGCCGATTGGGGTCGCAAGGAAATTGCGATTGCCGAAACCGAAATGCCTGGCTTGATGGCGATTCGCGAAGAATACGCCGCGCAACAGCCGCTGAAGGGCGCGCGCATTACTGGCTCCTTGCACATGACCATCCAGACCGCTGTGTTGATTGAAACACTGAAGGATTTGGGTGCTGAAGTGCGTTGGGCTTCTTGCAATATCTTTTCTACACAAGACCACGCTGCTGCGGCGATTGCTGCTTCTGGCACCGCCGTGTTTGCGGTCAAAGGCGAATCCTTAGAAGACTACTGGGATTACACCCACCGTATCTTTGAATGGACCGATGGGGGCTATTCCAACATGATTTTGGACGATGGCGGCGATGCCACCTTGCTGTTGCATTTGGGCAGCCGCGCAGAAAAAGACTTGTCTGTGTTGGACAACCCAGGCTCAGAAGAAGAAATCTGCCTGTTTAATGCCATCAAAGAAAAACTGAAAACCCACCCGACTTGGTACTCCACACGTTTGAGCAAAATCAAAGGCGTGACCGAAGAGACCACCACCGGTGTGCACCGTTTGTATCAGATGCACAAAGAAGGCAAACTGGCTTTCCCCGCGATTAACGTCAATGACTCTGTGACTAAGTCTAAGTTTGACAACCTGTATGGCTGCCGTGAATCACTGGTCGATGGGATTAAGCGCGCTACTGATGTGATGATTGCTGGCAAGATTGCCGTGGTCGCCGGCTATGGCGATGTGGGTAAAGGCTCTGCGCAAGCGTTACGCGCCTTATCTGCCCAAGTCTGGGTGACCGAAATTGACCCCATTTGCGCCCTGCAAGCAGCGATGGAAGGCTATCGCGTGGTGACCATGGATTATGCCGCTGAGCATGCCGATATTTTTGTCACTGCGACCGGTAACTACCATGTTATTACCCATGAGCACATGACTAAGATGAAAGATCAAGCCATCGTGTGCAACATTGGTCACTTTGACAATGAAATTGATGTGGCCAGCATTGAGCAATATCAGTGGGAAGAAATCAAGCCGCAAGTCGATCACGTCATCTTCCCGGATGGCAAACGCATCATCTTGTTGGCCAAAGGCCGCTTGGTGAACTTGGGCTGTGGCACTGGTCACCCAAGCTATGTCATGAGCTCTAGCTTTGCGAACCAGACCATCGCACAGATTGAGTTGTTTACCCAAACCGATAAGTATCCTGTGGGCGTCTATACCCTGCCTAAGCATCTGGACGAAAAAGTGGCGATTCTGCAATTGAAAAAACTCAATGCACAGTTGACCACCTTAACCGATGCACAAGCGGCGTATATTGGGGTGAACAAACACGGCCCATTCAAGCCCGATACCTATCGTTATTAATCGCCTGTCCGTCAGGACATCGCCCGCCTGCGATCCGCATACCTCGGGTGCAGGCGGGGGGATTAACCAACCATAAAGAGAATACAGTGCATCCATCTACGGCATACAGTTTTGAATTCTTTCCGCCCAAAACCGCAGAAGGCATGGCCAATTTGCGTCAAGTGCGGCAAGAGCTGGCGGCGTTTTCGCCGGAATTTTTCTCGGTGACGTTTGGCGCGGGTGGTTCAACCCGTGACCGCACCATGGACAGCGTGCTGGAGATTCAGGCCGAAGGCCATGGAGCTGCACCGCATATCTCGTGCATCTCGTCGAGCAAAGCGGATATCCGTGAATTGCTCAGCGCCTACCAAGCGCACGGCATCAAACGCTTGGTCACGTTGCGTGGGGATATTCCTTCAGGCGAGGTCAGTGCTGGAGATTTTAAATATGCCAGCGAATTGGTGAGCTTTATTCGTGCTGAAACCAACGACTGGTTTCATATCGAAGTGGCGGCCTATCCTGAGTGTCATCCAGAGTCAGGCTCACCCGCGCGCGATTTGCAGCATTTCAAACGCAAAATAGACGCAGGCGCTAACTCGGCCATCACCCAGTATTTTTATAATGTGGATGCCTATTTCCGCTTTGTGGAGTCGGCGCAAGCCTTGGGCGTCACAGCCCCGATTATTCCGGGCATTATGCCCATTTATAACTTCACCCAATTGTCACGTTTTTCTAACGTCTGTGGCGCGGAAATTCCACGCTGGCTGCGTTTACGTTTAGAAGATTATGGCGACGATTTGGTTTCGTTACGGGCGTTTGGCGTTGATGTGGTGACAGATTTGTGTGCACGCCTGATTGATGCAGGGGTAGATAAGATGCATTTTTATACCTTGAATCAGGCCGGCATCATCAGCCAGATTATTCGGCAATTGCCCCCACACAAGGGTTGAACTGATATAGGGCTACATCAAAAATAAAAAAGCGCGAGGCTATGTTCTCGCGCTTTTTTTTCATCTGTGCACAACCCGGCGCGGGGCTGAAGGGATGACCGTTTATTGGATGGTCAGCCCATGCGGGTTAAACAAAGCATCTTCAACAAACAGATAATCTTGTTTGCGCGTCTCATCCCAAAGCACCATCATGGTAATCCAGCGGATATCTTCCATGGTCAGTTGCGGCTGCGCCAATACCATGGCGCGGTCTATGATGAGGTCGCGCTCATAGGCGGTGATGATGTCACTGCGATGCAGCAGAGACAAAAAATTCAGGCTTTCATCATTGATTTTGTCGCGCTCAGCGTCACAAAAGATACGAATCGCCTGTACGTCTTGCAGATACTGTGGTTGCGCCACAGAGCGGCGCAAATCTTTGACCCAATCCACGGCATGCAAAATGTCCTGATGATTGAATCCGGCTTGGGATAACTCGTAAGCCATGATGGTTTCATCGCTTTCTTCAAATGCTAACGCATCATGTTTATCCCAGTAATTTTGATATATAAATATCAATACCTCTAACATGCTTTCGTCTCCTCTAGGTCGTAGTCTGTGCTACGCAGTGGGTGACGTCTAGACCAACCGCTGAAACTGTCCACTGGCGAGATGGCTGACGACCCCTTCTAATTCAAGTAGTGTAAGCATGGTGGAAACGCTTTCGGGCGTCAAGCCAGCGCGGGCGGCAATCTGTTCTGCAAACAGGGGCTCAAACCCCATGCAAACCAAGATAGGGCTTGCTTCGGCGGGGAGATTAGCCCGTTCGGGTAATGACCCATTCGGGCTAACGCTCATCGCCGCCGCAGCGCGCCTTGCCTGCGGTAATTCAGTCAACATATCTTCGGTGGTCTCCACCAGTTTGGCGCCTTGCTTAATCAGCGCATGGCAACCTTTGGCGACCGGTGAATGGATAGACCCTGGAATCGCAAACACTTCGCGGCCATATTCCAGCGCATGGCGCGCGGTAATCAGTGAGCCACTGTCGATGTTGGCTTCCACCACCAAGCAGCCCTCGGATAAACCGCTGATGATGCGGTTGCGGCGAGGAAAGTGGTGGGTCAGCGAGGGCGTGCCCAAGGGGTATTCGGACAGCAATAAGCCATATTGTGCAATCTGGTGCGCCAGCGCTTTGTGTTTGGCTGGATAAACGATATCCAACCCAGTCCCGACCACGGCAATGGTAGCGCCATCGGCTTTCAGTGCGCCCCGGTGAGCGGCGCCATCAATACCAAGCGCCAAGCCACTGACAACAGCAAAGCCGCTGCGGGCCAAGCTTTCGGCAAACTGTTCAGCAGTAGCTTCACCCTGTGGGGTGGCATGGCGGCTGCCAACAATGGCCAACCCCGGGCGCTTAAGCATTTGTAGATTACCTTTGGCATATAGCACCGGTGGTGGCTGATCAATCTCCAGCAAGCGGGCAGGATAATAAGCATCGCCCAAGGTCAGCAGATGATTATCTGTCTGCGCCAGCCAGTCTTGGATGGCGGCAATGCGTGGGTTGTCTAGGGCGTGGGTGATGGCTGCCGCCACGTCAGCATTGACTGTCTCGCGCAAGGCCGTCTGCGAGGCGGCCAGAATGGCTTCAGGCTGCTTAAAACGCAGCAACAGCTGGCAAAAGGTCACGCTGCCCAGTCCGTTTACCAGACTGAGCGCAATCCAAGGCAGGGAATCTTCAGAGGTGGCCGTCACCCGGCCATTGTATCAAGGTGTGCGCACCACGTCTTCGGCATGAATAGGTTGTGACGATTGCATGACCAAGGCGTAGGCTAATTTATCAAATGTTTTAAACACCATGACCAAGCCCACTGGCTCATCCGGCAATTGCACCATGACCGGATGTTTGGGGTCTGGGGATTCCGGGTCGCCAATACGCCCGCCTTTACGCAATACGGATAACACATGTCCAGGCTCTAGGCCTTGTTCGGTACCGCGGTTGAGGATCACCACACGGCCATAGCCCGTTTCGTTGATGCCCTCACTGATACGCGCAATCTGCCCTTCAATCAGGCCGTCTGGCGCATGCGGTACAAAGGTTGGGCTGAGTTCATCAGGGGTGACCAGCAGTTTGTCTTTGACGGCGATTTCTTCTTTGGCTTGCGTAATGGTCAAGGTGGCAGGCTGACCACCGCGTAACAGTTTGGCCTCCCCTAAATAGTGCGCCTCTACGCCTAGCACTTCACCATTTTCGGGGTTTTTCACCGCTTCGCCTTCGCGATAAATGGCCCACAGCGCTTTGCTACTGTCTGGCAGGCCCTGCACATAAATGTGCGTGCCCGGACTTAAGATTTCACGTTCCTCTTGCGCCGCCACAATGCGGGGTGCCGATTTAAGCGCCTCTGGGGTAATCAACATGGGTTTATTCAAAAACGGCCGAATAATATTGGGCTGGATGGCTGGAATCGCCTCGCCTTTTAGCGGTGTGATAATGACATCCGGTGCCAGCACAACCGTGTCGCGCACCAGTTTGAGTACCGGCGTGCCGCTACTGGTATCCAGCACGATGACATCGCCGGGATAAATCCAGTGCGGGTCTTTGATATGGCTACGGTTCAGTTGCCAAAGTTTAGGCCATTGCCAAGGGTGTTTAAGAAACTTGGCAGAGATATCCCACAAGGTATCGCCCTTGACCACCACATGCCGCTCAGGATGTTGTGCGCTGAGTTGAATTTCGTCGGCCTGCACCCACAAGCTGCAACAAGCCAGGGCAAGCAAGGGTATAATTTGAACAAATTTGGTCATCGGGCGTCTCTTTAAAAGTTGCTTTGCGGATATCAGTCCATCGTCACGCGGTGTCATGGCACACGTATGAAGCAATCTAGCACGGCTCGAAACCACCTAACAAGGCGAAAAGAGGGCGTTTTGCCCGGTGTTTGCCCAATTTGAGTGTCTTTACAGTGAGTGTACCCCATGGCATTGCTTCCTATTTTGCATTACCCAGACCCGCGACTGCACACGGTGGCCAAGCCGGTGCAGGTGTTTGATGCTGCGTTAAAGCAGTTGGTCGCAGATATGGCTGAAACCATGTATGACGCCCCCGGCATCGGTTTGGCGGCCACCCAGGTGGACAAACATATCCAACTCATCGTCATCGATTTAAGCAAAGAAAAAAACGATTTGCTGGTGCTGATTAATCCAAAAATTACCGCCCAAGCAGGCGAGCAGGACTACGAAGAGGGCTGCTTGTCTGTGCCCGGGGTGTATGAATTAGTCACCCGCGCCGAATGGATTACCGTTGAAGCACAAGATGTCGAAGGGCAACCCTTTAAAATACAGGCCGATGGCTTGCTCAGTGTCTGTATCCAACACGAAATGGACCATCTGCGCGGCAAAGTGTTTGTCGAATATCTCTCTCCCCTCAAGCGTAACCGCATCCGTACGCGCATGGTTAAACATGCGCGCGAGATCGAACGTAACAGTTATTAGCCGGGAGTGTTGACATGCGTGTAATTTATGCCGGGACGCCTGAATTTGCCGTGCCTGCGCTGCAAGGCTTATTGGACGCCGGGCATGAGATTGTCATGGTGTTGACGCAGCCAGATCGCCCTGCCGGTCGTGGCATGCAGCTCAAGGCCAGTCCAGTGAAGCAATTGGCGCTGCAACATGGCTTGCGCGTGTTTCAGCCTGAAAGCCTAAAGCCAACTGAGGTGCAGGCGGAGCTGGCTGCCGTACAGGCCGATGTGATGGTCGTGGCTGCTTACGGCCTCATTATACCGACTGCAGTGTTGGCGATGCCTCGGCTGGGCTGTTACAACATTCATGGCTCTTTGCTTCCGCGCTGGCGGGGGGCCGCACCGATACACCGGGCTATTTTGGCGGGCGACAATGAAACAGGTGTCACCATCATGGAAGTGGTGCCCAAGCTGGATGCCGGCAATATGATTAGCACGTGGCGGGTGGCTATTCGCGAGCACGACACCACCCAGTCCTTACATGATGCCATCAGCCGTGAAGGGGCGCGTCTCATGGTCGAGGCCATGGACGCGTTGCAAGCCCACGGTCGGCTGGCCAGCACGGTGCAAGATGAGGCACAGGTCACCTATGCCCATAAAGTAGAAAAAGCCGAGGCGGCATTGGACTGGACGCAATCTGCGGTGCAGTGCTCGCGTCAAGTACGTGCATTTAACCCGTTCCCTGTTGCCACCGCACAGTTTCGCGGTG
>JAIXZQ010000320.1 GCA_027489475.1 Methylophilus sp. | reverse complement strand
TTTTGGCCAGCATGCCGCGTTCATCCACCACGGTAATACGCAGGTTGACGCTAAACAGTTTTTTCGGATCCGCATCCCATTCCACATCCAGCCATTTTTCGGGGTCGAGACGGAATTTGCGGATGGCCGGACAATCGTGGGTATGAATGACCAAGCCTTTGTCTTTGTTGATAAAGCCAAGAATCGGGTCGCCTGGAATCGGGCGGCAGCAGGGGGCAAACTGCACCGCCATGCCTTCTGAACCGCGAATGGTGATGGTATCCAACACCTTGCCGGATTTTTCATCCGACTCGGCTGGATGCGCCACCAGTTGGTGCGCCACCATCAGGCTGTTACGTTTGCCCAAGCCAATATCGGTGAGTATCGCTTGCCGCGTTTTTGCGCCATAGTCATTCATCACCTTTTGCCATTGTTTGTCGCTGACCTCTTGTGGAGCAATATGCATGGCGCGCAAGGCGACGTTGAGCATGCGTTCGCCCAATTGCGCCGATTCTTCGACCTTCACAGTTTTAAGATAATGACGTATATGCGAACGCGCCTTACCGGTCACCACATAATTCAGCCATGCCGGATTGGGCTTGGCCAACGGCGCAGTAATAATTTCGACATGGTCACCATTACGCATCTCGCTACGCAGGGGCGCCAATTCATTATTGATTTTAACCGCGACACAGCTATTCCCGACATCGGAGTGCACGGCATAGGCGAAATCCACCGCCGTCGAACCCCGTGGTAACGCCATGATGTTGCCTTTGGGCGTAAACACATACACTTCGTCAGGAAACAGATCAACCTTAAAGTTCTCAAGAAACTCGGTGCTGTCATCGCTTTCGGTTTGCATTTCCACCAGCCGTTGCAACCACAAATGGGTTTGCTGTTGCAGCTTGGTCAGGTGTGCATCGGTGGTTTTATACATCCAGTGTGCCGCCACACCCGCATCAGCGATGTTGTGCATCTCTTGACTGCGGATTTGTACTTCAATCGGCGTGCCAAATGGGCCAAACAAAGTGGTATGTAACGACTGGTAACCGTTGGCCTTGGGAATGGCAATGTAGTCTTTAAAGCGGCCAGGAATCGGTTTATACAAGGCGTGCAATGCGCCCAGTGCCAAATAACAAGAAGCGGTATCCTTGACGATGACTCTAAAGCCATAAATGTCGCTGATTTGCGACAGTTTCATGGATTTCTCTGACATCTTTTTGTAGATGCTATACAAGTGCTTTTCGCGACCCTGCACATCATAGTCGATGTGATAATGCGTGAGTTGCGACTGTATCGCCTCAAGAATTTTGCTCACCACTTCTTTGCGGTTACCGCGCGCTAGCCGAATGGCTTTATCGATAACGCGATGACGGTTGGGATACAGATACTTGAGGCTGAGGTCTTCCAGCTCGTGATATATCGGGTTGAGGCCCAGCCGATTAGCAATCGGCGCATAGATTTCTAAGGTTTCGCGGGCAATGCGTTTTTGCTTGTCTGGCCGCATCGCCTCTAGGGTTTGCATATTGTGCAGACGGTCGGCCAATTTGACCAAAATGACCCGCACATCCTGGCTCATGGCCAGCAGCATTTTGCGAAAATTTTCGGCCTGCGCTTGGGTGGCGGTTTGCAGTTCAACTTTGTCCAGCTTGGTGAGGCCGTCGACCAAGTCGGCCACCTGCTTGCCAAAGCGCTCAGCAATGGCGGCACTATCGACGTCGGTGTCTTCGACCACGTCATGCAATAGGGCGGCTAACAGGGTGGGTAAATCTAGATGCAGTTGCGCCAGGATACAGGCAACCGCAATCGGGTGTGTGATATAGGGTTCGCCGGTTTTGCGGGTTTGTCCGGCATGCGCATGGTCGGCATAACGATACGCTTGCCAAACCAGTTGTACTTCGTCTTCGCTGAGATACTTGCGAATCAGCAGCGTGAGCGGCGAGGTCTCACGGTCAGCAGGGAGCAACGCCTCGGCTTCTGGCACAGGCCTGGGCCTGCGAGGGGCCTGGTCACCAGAGAGATGCGGCATGGCTGTTTAAGCTTGACCCTTTTTTTCCAGCAGCTCGACACCGATTTTGCCAGCAGCGATTTCACGCAGTGCAATCACGGTGGCTTTATCTTTTTGGGCGTAGCCGCTGACCAGTGGATCTGAGCCATTGGCGATTTGACGCGCACGATAGGCGGCCACCAGGGTCAACTGAAAACGGTTAGGGATATTGTCCAAGCAATCATCGACGGTAATACGAGCCATAAAAACCTCTGTGTATGTGTGCCTGAAACCAACACACTGGCTCAGGTCAGGGATTGAATCAATGTGGCGTGACAAGCGACTTGACGTTTCAACTGCAAGCGCTGGGCGCGTACAATCGCCATCAGATCCTGCAATGCGACATCGAAATTGTCATTAATTGTAACATAATCAAACTCATGCACGTGGCGCATCTCCTCACGCGCTGCAGCTAATCGCTGCGCAATGACGGCTTCGCTGTCTTGACCGCGTTGATTCAGCCGCTGCGCAAGGGCCTCAATCGAGGGGGGCAGGATAAAGATAGAGGTGGCCTGCGGAAACAAGCCGCGGATTTGTTGTGCGCCTTGCCAGTCAATTTCTAAAATCACATCACGGCCAGCCGCCAAAGCCTGTTCTACCTCGCTTTGCGCAGTGCCGTAGCGAGCATTGTGCACATGCGCACTCTCTAAAAAACCGCCCGCATCCAGAATCTCTAAAAATGCTGGTTCAGACACAAAATGGTAGTGGATACCGTTTTCTTCACCCGGACGAGGCGCACGGGTGGTATGCGAAACCGACAGCTTAAGATGCGGGTCTTGCGCCAGCATCGCGCGCACCAAGCTGGTTTTGCCCGCGCCCGAGGCTGCAGAAATCACAAACAGATGACCATGGCTCATACGCGACTCCATTGTGGATCAGGCAACGATGAAAATACGGTTTTCAATCCTTCGCCCCAACCTTGCCGCAGGCGGGCATAATCCGGATCGTTTTCCGTTAAGCGGTGCCTATGATCGGCCCGTAATTTGTCTTTGGGTAAAATCATGACATCGATAGGACACGCCACAGAAATATTACTGCGTATGGTGGAGTCAAATGAAATCAGCACGCATTTCACCGCATCGGCAATCGCCGTGTGGTGTTTAATCACGCGGTCTATAATGGGCTTGCCATATTTGGTTTCGCCAATCTGCAAATAAGGGGTATCGGCGGTGGCTTCGATAAAATTACCAGCCGCATAAATATTAAATAAACGCGGTTTTTCCCCACGAATTTGCCCAGCCAACAAGATACTGGCACTGAAGTCTATGCCGTGCGCTTTGAGTGACTCACCGTCACGCTGGTGCACACTGCGCATGGCGCTACCCACCACGCTGGCGGCCTCAAACAAGCTGCTGACATTGTGTAAATGCGGGCCGCCTTCATCCGAGGTGAGCTGTTCGCGACACAAATTCACCACCGATTGCGTGATGGCTAGATTGCCAGCCGTTAACAGCACGATGACCCGCTCGCCAGGCACTTCGAATACATGCATTTTGGGGGTAATGGCCACCTGATCGACCCCAGCATTGGTACGCGTGTCTGAGGCCAGTACCAAGCCTTGTTCTAACAAAATGCCTACACAATACGTCATCGTCTTGGCTCTAGGGTGAGGATTGAAAAGAGGCCAATATCATAGCATGCCGCCTTATTGTTGCGCTGCCCATCCGGCGGCTAAAGAGACAGGCTGTGCTGCTGTGGACGCTTGCAGAGCAAGCTGTTGTTGCGCCTGATGCATGACCGATGACTCAAGTGCAGCCAGCGCATGGCGGGACAGAGGAGGGCCTAGCGTCATCTGCACTTGGCTGGCCATGCCTGCGTGTTGGCCGCCCATGCGTGTGCCGCTGATCGGGGCAGCGCTGAGATAATCCAAGCCACAGGCCAATCGTACGTAGCGTTCGTCGACCCAGTTGCCATTGGAAATATCCAGCCCCAGCCAGCCCCCGCCATCAGCTGCTTGCCAAAGTTCTGCCCAGGCATGGGTCTGTAACAAGCCGCCCTCGGCGGTGAACAAATAGCCACTGACATAGCGCGCAGGCCAGCCTAACAGGCGGCAGCAACTAATAAAAACGTGGGTATGGTCTTGGCACACGCCCCCGCCCACGGCAAACGCTTGTGCTGCCGAGGTATCTGCCTGTGTCAGGCCAGATTGATAGGGCATGTGTACGCGAATCGCATGCATCAAGGCGAGCGGTGTGGCATGGGCAAATGCAGCGGCAAAGGCCTGCAAGGCAGCATCTGCTTGCGTCAGGGCGGTGTGCCTTAAAAACAGTGCGGGTGGCAGCGCGTCTTGCAAGACCTCGACAGGGTGGGTCTCGACTTCGCCGCTCACCGCAATGGTCAGTGCCTGATGCGTTTGGCTTAGCACCAGCGTATGCGCGCAGTTGCCATAGGCATCGATAGCCTCGTCAGTCTCCCCCGCGGCTTGATGCTGCCACCGCATCACCGTTTGCTG
>JAIXZQ010000297.1 GCA_027489475.1 Methylophilus sp. | reverse complement strand
GTGCATGAGATGCAAAAAGACAATCAAAGTTATCATTTATGTGAAGCCTTGATAGTGATGGCACATAAGCTAGGCTTGAAAGTGGTGGCCGAAGGGGTAGAAACCCCCACACAGCACGCCTTATTGCAAGCCATGCATTGTGACTTTGGCCAAGGCTACTTATATGCCAAGCCATTAACAGCAGAGGCGTTTTCCGAACGCTTGCTGGCACAAGGGCAAGCCTGAGAGGTGACCTCAATTGAGGGCATTGCCTAGGCCATTTTTACCTGTCACCTTCCATCCGCTCTGCCAGCCTGCCGTCGGGATTTAAACCGCTAAATCCCTCTTATTTGAACATATGATTTAAGCTTGCCATTGCTATGCTGACCACAGTTAACTGCACATTGTGGAGCAAAGCATGTTCGTCATTATTGGATATGTCGTTGTCTGTGGCATGATTTTTGGGGGCTATGCCCTGGCCGGCGGTCATTTAGGCGCCTTGTGGCAACCGCTAGAAGTCATGATGATTTTTGGCGGTGCGTTTGGCGCGTTTATTGTCGGCAATGACAGCAAGGCCATCAAGGCCACCATTAAAGCCTTGCCCACCTTGTTTAAAGGCTCCAAATACACCAAGCAGTTGTATATGGATCTGCTGGCCTTGTTGTTTGAAATTCTGACCAAAATCCGTAAAGACGGCCTGATGTCGATTGAAAAAGACATTGAAGATCCTGAGTCCAGCGCCTTATTCAGCAAATATCCCAATATCCAGCACGACCATCATCTGGTCGAATTTATCTGTGATTATCTGCGCCTGATGGTGTCAGGCAATATGGATGCCTTTCAGGTTGAAAACCTGATGGACAACGAACTAGAGACCCACCACATGGAAGGCCATGTGCCTGCCCATTGTATCGCCAAGCTGGGCGATGGTTTGCCCGCATTCGGTATTGTGGCAGCGGTGATGGGGGTGGTGCATACCATGGAAAACGTGGCCTTGCCGCCCGCTGAACTCGGTATTCTGATTGCCCACGCATTGGTGGGTACCTTCTTAGGGATTTTGTTGGCTTATGGCTTTATTGGCCCCTTGTCTGGCTTACTCGAACAAAAACTCGAAGAGTCCAGCAAAAGCCTGCAAACCGTCAAAGTCGTGCTGCTCGCCAGCCTGAATGGCTATGCACCACCGATTGCCGTCGAATTTGGCCGCAAGGTGTTGTACTCCACCGAGCGTCCGGGCTTTACCGAGCTTGAAGAACACGTCAAGCAGGCGAAATCCAAATAACCGCTTACGCGCAACCGATAGACTAAACCCGCTGGGAGAGCGTCATGGCCGAAGAACGTATCGCGCCGATTATCGTCAAGAAAATCAAAAAAAATGGCGGCGGCCACCATGGCGGTGCCTGGAAAATTGCCTATGCCGACTTTGTCACGGCGATGATGGCTTTTTTTCTGTTGATGTGGCTGCTGGGCTCCACCTCTAAAGCGCAAAAAGAAGGCATTGCCGAGTATTTTCAAACCCCGTTACACATGGTGTTGATGGGGCCTTCGGTCGGCCAAAGTGATTCTGCTTTAAAAAATACCGGCGGCAAGGATGTCACCAAAAAGCAAGGACAAGTAAAACCGGTTGAAGGTGAGCCCGGAAAGCTCAAGACCGTCAAGATTGAGGACGTTAAAGAAGCATTAAAGCAAGCAGAAAAGGTCAAGCTAGAAGCGCTTAAAGCCAAGATTGAGGCAGCCATTGAAGAAAACCCAACGCTCAAGCAGTTTAAATCACAGCTCAAATTGGACATCACCAGTGAAGGGCTGCGGGTACAGATTGTGGATGAACAGAATAGACCCATGTTTGAAAACGCTAAGGCCGAGTTACAACCGTATGCCAAATTGATTTTGCGCGAAATCGGCAAAACGCTCAACGGGGTAGATAACAAGATCAGCCTGTCTGGCCATACCGATGCCACCGCCTATGCCAATGGCGAGCAGGGATATAGCAACTGGGAGTTGTCGGCAGACCGTGCCAATGCCTCGCGCCGCGAGCTGATTGCTGGTGGCATGGATGAAACCAAGCTGATTCGTGTGGTGGGCATGGGTTCAGCCATCATGATGGATAAAGAAAACCCGTTTAACCCGATTAACCGTCGCATCAGTCTGATTGTGATGAATAAAGAAACTGAGGAAGAACTGCTCAAAGACAACGAGCAAGTATCAGTGACTGAGCATGATCAATCGCAGGTGGAGGCCCTGCAGAAAAAACCAGACAAGGCTGCACCGTAATTTGGTCAGCAGCGCATGTGCAAGACCCGGAGGGACAATAAACAATGGCTTGATCAGCGCCTGAAATACGCGTGATTTCTCATGTTTATTGTGCAATTGAAAACGGCGTGTGTGATGCACCATAAAGACATTATGAAAAGATTGCCGCTATGAAAACGTTACCCATAGAAGAGTTAAGAGCTTTGCTGGCCGCAGTCTCCAGCCACGGCGACTGGCATTTGCTTGAAATAGAAACTGATTTGCAGCAGACCACCTTTTTGTTGAATGAAGCGATTGAAAAACTCAGTCAAAGCTTTATGCAGGTGTATGCGCACTTGAACGACCAACAAACCGCGTTACAGCAACTGGCCGAGGCCGGCAAGCTGCAACCTGAAGAGATGGCGCAGTTACAGGTGTTTCACGAGCATGTAGGGCACGAAATTAATCAGGTCATTACTGGCATGCAGTTTCAGGACATGACCAATCAGTTGTTGCAACGCACGATACACCGTGTGCACGGCTTGAAAGAGCTGCTCAATGAGCTGTCCACCCACAAAGGGCCGATGATGGATGAAGACGAACACGAAGAAATTCGTCGCTTTATTCAGCAGCTCAATCAGCAGTTTGATCGCGGCAGCCAACACCTGACAGGCAACTTAAGAAAATCGGTGAACCAGCAGGATTTGTCCTCAGGCGATATCGATTTGTTTTGAACCGATTTTTATGCAACACCCTTAAACCGCATTTAACCCGAACAGCGTTTAACCAGATCAATGAAAAAGGCGATACAACATGGCGAAAACAATTTTAACTGTAGACGATTCCGGCTCTTTACGTCAGATGGTGGCTTTCAGCCTGAAAGCGGCTGGCTATGACGTCGTACAGGCCGTGGACGGCCAAGATGGTTTGAATAAGGCCAAAGAAAAAACCGTGGATTTAGTGCTGACCGATCAGAACATGCCGGTGATGGATGGCCTGACCCTGATCAGCAACCTGCGTACGCTGGCGTCTTATCAAAAAGTACCTATCTTGATGCTGACCACCGAGTCATCAGACGAGATGAAAGCCAAAGGGAAAGCTGCGGGTGCCAATGGCTGGCTGGTTAAACCGTTTGACCCTAAACGTCTGATTGAAGTCGTGCAGAAAGTAATTGGAGCCTGATGCTAGCCCGGAAACGGGACGGGAGTGAAAAATGACAGTAGACATGAGCCAGTTTTATGAGGTGTTTTTTGATGAAGCCGAAGAGCTATTGGCCGAGGCTGAACACCTGCTACTTGAGATTGATATCGAATCGCCAGATATTGAGCAACTCAACGCCATCTTTCGGGCAGCACACTCCATTAAAGGCGGTGCGGCCACATTTGGGTTTATGGACATGGCTGAAATTACCCATGTGCTGGAAAACCTGTTAGATAAAATTCGCAAGCAGGAGATGGCCCTCACCACCGAGCATGTTGACGCCTTTTTGGCGGCGAAAGATGTGATTAAGATGCAACTCGATGGTCACCGTCATGGCGCCGAGGTGAATGCCGAACAGGTGGGTGACGTTTCTATGATGCTCAAATCCCTGTCAGAAGGCAAAGCCGCGATTCCGCCTGACTTCTTAATTGAACAAGCTAAACCTGTCGCCGAAGCACTCAAGGTCGATGTGCAAAAACCTGCGCTCACTGTGTCCGCAGATGAAAAAGCCAAGGGCATTACGCTGTATGACGTGGGACTGCCCCCAGTCACTGAAAAAGATTTGGCTAACTTAAAAGACGAGTTAGCATTACTCGGTGAAGTCGCTGTGTATCAACGTGCAGACAATGCACACGCCTTGGTAGTGAAAACCGATTCAAGTGCAGATGACATTGTGTCTATCTGCTCCTTTATTGTTGACCCTGATGCCTTAGAAATCGCACTCTGTGGCGAAAGCTGTCCTGCAACCGTGGGCAGCCCCGCCGAGGCAGCGCCTGCTGCAGCCCCCGAAGTCGCAGCTGCAGTGGAAGCCACTCCAGCGGCCCCTGCTGAAGACGTAGGCTACGGCTTTTTTGATGATGACCCAATTATCAAACCTGAAGCCGCTGGCAATGACGCCGGTAAAGTCAAAGTGGCCGAAGAAATGGGCTATGGCCTGTTTGCCGGCAATGGTCAAGATCAGCAAGAAGAGGGCTATGGCTTCTT
>JAIXZQ010000218.1 GCA_027489475.1 Methylophilus sp. | reverse complement strand
GCGCTCTTCGCCTATAAACAAGCGCGAGGTGCGGTTATTAGAGGCCATCAATACCGGCGAGCTGATGGTGCGCACTTTATTGGTGGTTTCTAACAGTTCGAGTCGCGCGCTAATCAGGTTATCCACAAAGGTATACACAAATTTGCCTGTGCCTGTCTGTCCAGACTGGTTTGCGGTAAAGGTTT
Organism: Methylophilus sp.; assembly: GCA_027489475.1. Taxonomy (GTDB): domain Bacteria; phylum Pseudomonadota; class Gammaproteobacteria; order Burkholderiales; family Methylophilaceae; genus Methylophilus. The sequence continues at coordinate 7,880 of JAIXZQ010000218.1, read as the reverse complement.
GTTTTCCATTGCCTGTGGTTTTGTTAAACGAAAACAACTGGGTATAGGCATCGCCCACATCCACTTCTAGAATGCGCATCTCCAGTAATACTTGTGCAGTCGGTTTATCCAGCGCTTTAACCAGGCTTTCAATTTCTTTAATGGCTACGCTGTCGCTGGTGCGAACAATCAACATGTTTTGTTGCCGATTTGCCGTCACATAGATTAATTGCTGTGCTTTACTGATGCTCCTGGCGGCCTCTGAGCCAACCTGATTGCCATTTTCATCGAGTTGACTCTCCAGCTTGATAATCTGGTCAGCGGTTAATCGCTCTGTAATGGCGCCATTTGCCAAGCCACCAGACCCGGCTATGCCACCGGGATTATACGGCAGGCCACCATTCATTCCGCCCACACCGCCAGCTTGGTTAAAGCCATTGGTAATGGGTGTTCTTAAGCCAGCTTGTCCACCAACCCCGCCCAAGCCGCCACCTAGGCCACCACCCAGACCACCCAAGCCCCCCAGACCGCCACCTAAGCCGCCACCGAGACCACCGCCTAGGCCGCCACCAAAGCCACCGAGACCACCCGCAAAGCCGACGCCAAACCCGCCTGCACCGCCGACACCACCAACGCCGCCTCGGCCTACGCCCACACCACCGCCGATGCCACCTCGGCCGCCGCCGGTGTTAAATTGCCCGGTAAAAAAGTCATCAAAATTGGCGCCATAAGAAATCACTACCCGCGGACCAAACAAATCGCGGATTGCGGTGGCGACGTTGACCGGATTGGGGTGCAATAAGTTAAACACCTTGGTGATGTCTTCACGGTAAACCACCAGATCACGCTGGTACTCATCGGTGGTCATAATGCGAAAGGTATGGCTGTCTTTGTCTTGCCGATACCATAGACCACTGTTTTTGGTAATCGCATCCAGCGCATGCTTAACCGAGATGCGTTGCAAAAATACCGTGACGTTTTTTTTCGCCGCCTCTTCGGTTGCCACAAAGTTAAGGCCAGACACGTCAGCCAGTGTGCGCGCCACATCCAGCACATTGGCCTGATTAAACTCTATCTTGTCTATGATTTGCTCTTCTGGTTTTTTGCTGGCAGCCGTCTTAGGCATGCCGCGTGTCGACTTGGCTGGCGCCACCAGTTCTTCGCCGGGCGTCAGCGCCAACTGACCACTGTCTATATCGGTGACGCGTGACGGGATGTCATTGTTGGCTAAATTGATGCGTTGTGCAGTTAAAAATGCAAAGGCAGGGGGCTGCGTGCGCTGCGCCCTGTCTGCCTCATCGGCGCCTTGTTCTACCAGCACCACCGGGGTGGTCGAGGCAGGCGCTGGCGGCACAATCTCAAACTGACGCAAATCATGCTGCTTTGCCAGTTGCTGCAACAGTGACTGCGCCAATGGCGGAATCGCATGCGTATCGATGCTTTGCTTAAGATAGCGAGTTTCGCTCCCCCCCCAAGGCAGATGGGTAACTTGTGTGCTCACCTGCATGCCGACATCCATGCTCACCGTAGGCTTTATAGGTTTGTGCACTCGCGCAGTGGCTGGCGGCGGCAAAGCCGCCGAGGTATTGTGCAGCGGATGCCAGAGACTCACGGGGGGAGGGCTGACCTGTGTGTGTGTTTTTATCCAATCCCCCAAGCCCTGCCACAGACGCTGAAAAGCGGTTGGATGCGCTCGCGCCACGCTTGGGGGCATCACAGGAGCGCTGTCCTCGGCATGGCTGGCAAGCGGCAGCAGAGCGATGCTCAACACCCAAACCAATACGCCTATATCGCCTCTGATGTACCCATTGCTTCGTTTTATTTTTTGCATATTACCCACCAACACTCCACAATTGCACGCATTTAGCGCACGATAACCACTTGATTTACCTGACCAGATTGCACTTTGACGCCATTAGCACTGACCTCAATGACTTTGAGTACGGTGCTGTGTCCAATCGCGTGCAGCCCGATTTCATCGCCTTTTTTCACCATGTACACCCCGGCGCCTTCAATCTCTAGCAAGGCAGTGGCCTTGCCTTGATGCTTGGTGGTGTAGCCTTTTAATTTCATTTTGGGCAACCCTTGTCCTTGCACCATTCCGGGGACAAACCCAGGTTGTGTTTGCCTGAGTGAAGTACGCATGGTCTGTTCGGCATACATGCGGTCGCTGGTGGCAAACGGGTCACGTTTAGGCGCAGCGGTATTAACTTTTTCAGAGGGCGCAGCCAGTGCCATCAGCCAAGACATCAGGCAGAGTCCGACCATCGCGCGATAAACCCACTGCATAACTACCCTTTCGATACCAGTGAAAACAACGCCTGAAAAAAGGCGTAATAAACAAAGCCGACAATGACGCCAATCACCAATATCATCACCGGTTCAATCAACGCACTCATGCGCTTAATCCCAATCTGTAATAGCCCTTCGTAAAAAGTCCCCAGCTCATGCATGACCTGATCCAGCGTACCGGTCTTCTCGCCGACGGTAGTCATTTGCGTCACTAGGGTGGGGATGCCCGTGCCTGACAGGCTGGAGGAGAAGTCTTTACCGGTGAGTATCTGGTCGGCGGCAGCATGCAGGCGTCGACTAATCAGGCGGTTGCCTATCACGCTGCCCCCTATTTTGAGCGCCTCATAAGCGGTGAGCCCGCTCTTAAGCATCATGGAGATTGACCAGTTGAGTTCTGCCATCGCGCTATTCAGCAGTAACTTACCAATCACAGGGATTTTCAAACACAAACTGTCTATCGCCAGCCGTCCCTTATCGGTTTGATAAAACAGCATCAAGCCGACGATGGCCAGCACCACCCCCGCCAAAATGAATAGGCCGTACTTCAGGGCAAAATTTGAAAAGTCGATGAGAAACTGGGTGGACTCAGGCAGTTTTTTGCCGCGGCCCAGCAAAAACTGGGCAAATTTTGGAATGATTTTCCACACCAGGAAAATCACGACTGCGATAGCAAATACAATGACCACGCTGGGATAAATCAAAGCATTGATGGTTTGCGCGCGCAAGGCGGCTTTTTTTTCCATATGCCCAGCCAAGCGTTCGGCCACCACATCAAGCTCGCCGGTGTTCTCCCCTGCCATCATCAAATTGACGGCCATTGGCGGAAACACGTCGCGCTGTTTATCCATGGCTTTGGATAAAGCATGCCCATGCTCAATGTCCCTAATCAATTGCTTGACGACAAAGCGCAGTCTGCCCTGACTCTGCGTTTCGGCCATTTGCAGCGATTGCAAGACGGGCAAGCCCGCGCGCAACATAAACGACAGTTGTTTAAAAAAGAAAATCAGCTGCCGACGTGGCACCGATAAATATTTGTAAATCGAGTTGAGATCGATTTCTTGATTCAGCCCACTGCCAGGGGCATCAATACTGACAATAAACATGCCCTGCTGCTGTAATTGTTGTGTGGCAGCCAGCTTGTCAGGTGCGGTCAGCTTGCCTTTACGCTCGTTGCCATTGACATCAATCGCTTTGTAAATAAATTGCGCCATGGCTTATCCTCGCTTGAGCGCGACCTTCATCACTTCATCCAGCGTGGTGATTCCGCTGAGCACTTTGCTTACCCCATCCCGCCACATCGGACGTAATCGCTCGCCCGCCGCCTGCTCTAACGCTTCTTCTCCCGCCCCCTGCATGACCAGCTTGGCCAGCGCATCATCAAACCACAGCGTTTCAAACAAGCCTAAGCGACCGCGGTATCCCGTGCCCTGACACAAGGCACAGCCAACCGGTCGGTAAACCGCCGTGCCTTCGGCAACTTCCATCCATTGCGCCGCCGCCGCATCTACTTCAGTACGTTGTTTGCACTGACACAGCCGTCTGACCAAGCGCTGCGCGATGACGGCGTTCATGGTCGAGCCAATTAAATAGGGTTCGCAGCCAATATCCGCTAAGCGGGTGATGGTGCCTGCGGCAGTGTTGGTGTGCAGCGTAGAAAACACCAGATGGCCTGTCATCGCCGCCTTGAGTGCGGTGTCCGCGGTCTCTTCGTCGCGAATCTCCCCTACCATCATCACATCCGGGTCATGTCGCAATAGCGAGCGTAGCGCGCTGGCAAAGCTGATTTTGGCGCCAGTTTGAATCTGCGAGACGCCGTCAATCACGTATTCAATCGGGTTCTCTACCGTCATGATATTGATGCTGGGCGCATTAATCTCTCGCAAGGCGGCAAACAAGGTGGTGGATTTGCCGCTACCGGTGGGGCCCGTGAGCAAAATCATGCCAAACGGTTTGCGTATCGCCGCCCGAAAGTGCGCCAGGTCTTCGGCAGACATGCCGATGTTCTCTAATGTCAGGTCTTTTGCGTCTTGCCCCAAAATCCGCATCGTGATGCGCTCTCCCGTGCGCGTGGGCGCGGTAGCAACACGCACATTGAACTGGCTGTCTATCGGGGGGCCTAGCGTGTAGGACATGCCGCCATCTTGTGGCTCGCGCTGTTCGGCAATATCTAGATTGGCCAACACTTTGATGCGTGAAATCAGCCCATTGGCCACTTGCGGCTGTGTGCTGCCTTCGGCAATGTAATCCTGCAACAGCCCATCCACCCGCATACGGATGCGCAAGCCATAGTCATCTTGCATGATGTGTATGTCTGACGAGCGTCGCAGATACGCTTCCGTAAATATCCGGTCTAGCATCTGCACTAAATCAACGCCCAGCGCTGCGGTGGCTTCTTGTAGCCCATTGCCGTATGGCCCTGCCACCCGCGCCATGGCCATACGGATGGCGGGTTCTTCAGCGTAAGCCAGCGACAGCGGCTCAGACACCATACGGCGCAAAGCGTCCAAGCCCGCACGGTCATCCGGGTCACTGCTAACCAAATAGCCTTGCCCTTGCCAGCGCACCACTAATACGGCTTTTCGGCGCACTACGGCCTGCGGCAGCTGCGCCCATACCGCTTCATCAACCGTCTGCAATTGTCCAAATTCAAAATAGCTCAGCCCACGCACACTGGCAGCGGCGCGGTGGAGTGAGCTGAGTGGCAAGCGCAGGGTCACACAGAGTATTTCCAGCAGATCCTGACGCTTTTTGCGGGCTTCGAGCCGCAGTGCTTGCAGGCGCTCTGGCGACACCAGTTGCTGGCGCAGGGCGGCATCTATCAGTTGTTCGCTGCTCAGTGCCATGTCTACATCGCCAATATCATCTTGACTTGCAGCCCTTGCGGCATGCCTTGCGTCATTACATCGCTTTTGGTGCTGATGTCGATACGCGCCACGGTCATTTGTGCAGGCATGCTGCTCAGTGCCTGCAAAAAGCTTTTCAGGTCAAAAAAACTGCCTTCTAGCGTCATGGCTTGCATGGGCCGTGGTTCGCTCATGCTGTTAACCAACTGATAAATCAATGTGCCCTCAGGCTCGCCCACGGTCGGGCTGGTGCTGCTTGTACCTGTTATGGCGCGTCGCTCTTTGCGTTGACGCTTGCGTTCAGTTTTGGTCTTAGCGGGCCCTGCGGAGGTGGAGGCGGTTTTATCTGGCGTAGCCACTTGCGCTTTTGGCACCACATAGGGCACATTCTCGGTCACCTTAACCCCATTGGCACGGGCAATTTCTGAGATGCGTAAAATCTGGTCTTGATTGCTGGTCGTCGATAAGGCATCTAAATGACCCTGCATGGCGGTTTGCAACGCGGTGACCTCTGCCGTCAACGCATCCAACTGCGCTTGCAGCTCGTCAGGATCTTCATCCGGCACTTCGGGATAACGGGGCTGCGCCAACTCTTGCTTGTCAGCCTGCAACTGGCTGGCTTGTTGCTGCAAGCTCTGGTAGGCGGGCACCCCTCTGAGGGCAACATAGGCCACGGTCAACAGCCCCACCAGTGCGCCTACAAGCAGCATTTGTTTTTTTGCGGTCATTGCGATGGCCATGCTTATCGACTCCGGTTATTGGCAGGACGCGTTGGTGTCAATGCGGCTTTGCGCGCGGCCATGACCGCGAGCCACTCTTCGTCGTTGAGTTTGGTCAGGTTGAATTTGATGCCGTAGCCCAACAGTCCCAACCGGCCTGTTTGCTGGTTCACGGTCATCTCTTTGAGTCTGAAGCCCAAATCATGCACATTGACTTGTACGCGCTTGGCAAACTCTTGCGCGGCTGCCTCTTCAAGCGCCCAGGCATTCACCGTAAAGCCCAGTTTGCTGTCTTCGGTGAGACTATCGATGGCCACGGCATCCGATACCGCGTTTTCAAATGCGCGCATTAAATCGACCAGATGCTGGTTGCGCTGCGGTAACTCGTGCTCAAACAAACGTAAGCCATTTTTTAGGCGTTCAGCTTGCTCGCTATGGGTTTGAATCTGCTTTTTTAATTGCTGAATCTGGTCAATCTGTTTCTGCATGCCGGCAATCACCGCGCGCTGCTTGCTGAGTGCAACATCAACGCTGGTTTTCTCGCGTGCAATCCACCACTGGCGAACCCACACGCTAGCTTCGGCGACCAATACGACGCCGAGCATGGCAGCAATCGCTAGGGTTGCCTTAAACTCGGCGCGCTGATACCACAACGCCACAGGCTCTCCGACCGGGACCTCGGCCAAGGCCAGCCAAGGTTTAACTGCCATCAATGTGCGGGCCACGCCTAACAAGCCCGCATGGGTGTATTCGCCCAGGCGTTTATGCACCATCACCTCACGGCCCAACAAAGCAGTCATATCGGCCACCCAAGTATCCGTTTGTTCTTCTGTGCGGCCCGTTGCATCGATAACCACCACGGGCAGATGCTCTTCGCCCTCTTCTAGGCTTTGCACAAAATCACTCAACAACGCCAATGCTTGCACTTGAGGCGCTTGCATACATTGCATGTGCATCAGCTTGCGCTGCTGAACGTGGGCCAGCATCAGCTGATGCCTGTGCACCTCGACAACTATGGCATCTTCTAATGTGTGTTTGCTTGCCGAGTGAGGAAGGATGCCCGCCATCCCCAGACTGTTACCGAGGATAGGTAGTACGCCATGCAGCTTGACCCCTGCCGCGATAAAGGCGGCCTGCCACTGCCGCAACAAGGTTTTGTTGACGCCAGAGGCTAACCAATGAAAGCCAGCTTCGACCGGTGTGCTGGATTGCACCTGCCAGCCACAATGGATGCTGTCGCCTTTGGTTTTAAACCAAGCTTGGCGGCGCAGCGTGCTCTCTAGCGGCAACCGCTTGATGAAGTGCATGCTTTGCGCCTGCTCACCAAATTTTTTGTACACCTTATCGCGTTGCTGACTGGCATTGGCTTCATGCTGTACCGCCAGCACCTCTTCTACCTGCGCTTGTGTCATCAGGCCTTGCTGGACCAGCAACTGCCCTACGCTCAAAGCTCGCAGCTGTTGCGTCACCAAAGGGTCCATTTCCCATTTCACCTGCTCTGCCAATTGTTGGGGCGTGAGTTTGTGTTTGGGTGGAATCGGCAAGGTGATTAAACTGGTGACCACTGCCGGATGCAACATCACCGCCTGTGTGCCTTGCCACCCTTGCTGGCGCAACTGCAATACGACGGATTTCAACCCTTCGCTAAAATCATCGTAATTGGCGCTGGTTTCGTAGCGAAGCGTGACCGACTGCCCGTCCCGCGCAAATACGGCCGCATACATCCCCGATATCTCGGATTGCACCACCATAATGTCGTGGATGCGCTCCACGAAAGGCAGCTGGTCAATCAGATGTTGTAATGTCATAAAAACACTTTCTGGCGCATGGTTCTTTGGGTCATTAACGTAAATGCCAACGCAGTGGCGCGGGTGCAACGAGCGTTGTTCTAGGGGCGACTTGCAGCGCAATTGGGGTGGCCGTCACGCCGGTTGGGCTTGCTGTACAGTCGCCATCAAACAGTTTTCGATAATCGCCAGCGGCGTTGTCGCGGGCATCACAAACGATGGTCAAACTTTGGCGCCCTATTGGCAGTGCCAAGCCTTCT
>JAIXZQ010000309.1 GCA_027489475.1 Methylophilus sp. | reverse complement strand
TCAATGCTTGTTGCAACTGTGCCTGATTCATCTCTATGGTGCGGGTCCCCAGCGTTGCACAGCCTGACAACACAGCCGCCAAAAAGACTGCCCCAACCCATGTCCAGCGAAAAGTTTTCATACGCATCTCCTTGATGGCAGAAAAAAGGCGGTGTGATGATCACCACACCGCCTTTGATTTGATGCGACTGTTATTAATTACACAGTCTTGCCACTAACTTTTTACAGATGTTTGGTGGATAAGGTCAGAGTGGCATTGGTGCCGCCAAAACCAAAGCTGTTAGACAGCGCAGTTTCAATCTTGCATTGCGTGATTGGCGTACGCACAATATTCAAGCCTTCTGCGGCAGGATCCAAGTTCTCGATATTGGCCGATGCCGCAATAAAACCATGTTGCATCATCAATAAGGTATAAATCGCCTCATTGACTCCCGCCGCGCCGAGGGCATGACCAGACAACGACTTGGTGGAGGCAATGGCGGCACGGCTGCTTGCGCCAAACACATTGCGAATCGCTTCGAGTTCTTTGGTATCACCTACCGGGGTGCTGGTGCCATGCGTATTGATATAGTCAATTTCTTGCGGGTCTATGCCTTGTAATGCTTGCTGCATACAACGGACTGCACCCTCGCCGCTTGGGGCAACCATATCATAGCCATCAGACGTCGCGCCGTAACCGACGACCTCTGCATAGATATGCGCACCCCGGGCTTTGGCATGTTCGAGCTCTTCGAGCACCACAATGCCACCACCGCCTGAAATGACAAAGCCATCACGGTCAGCATCATAAGTACGCGAGGCTTTTTCTGGCGTATCGTTGTATTTGCTGGACAACGCGCCCATGGCATCAAACAGATAACTCATGGTCCAGTGTTCTTCTTCGCCGCCGCCTGCAAACACAATATCTTGCTTGCCCAATTGAATCTGCTCTACCCCAGCACCAATGCAGTGTGCACTGGTAGAACATGCTGAGCTAATCCCATAATTAACGCCTTTAATTTTGGCGCCGGTAGCCAAGCATGCAGCAATGCCGCTGCTCATGGTTTTGGTCACCATGTATGGCCCCACCCGACGTATGCCTTTTTCGGCCAGCGTATTGGTGCCTTCGAGCATGCTTTCGGTAGAGGTGCCGCCGGCCCCCACAATCAAACCGGTACGCACATTCGAGACCAGCTCCTCTGGTAATTGTGCATCGGCAATCGCTTCTTGCATGGCCAGCCAGGCATAAGCGTGACCTTTGGCCATAAAGCGTAATAATTTACGATCAATCAACGCCTCAATATCGAGGTTTTTAATTGAGCCCGCCACATGCGAACGCATGCCACGCTCGGCGTATTCAGGTTGAAAGGTAATCCCAGAACGGCCTGCTTTTAGGCTGTCCAAGACTTCTTGTTTGTTATTACCAAGACTGGAAACAATACCAAATCCTGTAATTACTACGCGACGCATTGCGCCTCCCATGAACTTCTAGACAAACAAAATTAGAAATTATCCGTGGTGGTGAACAAGCCCACACGTAACTCATTGGCCACATAAATCTCACGGCCATCCACTTCCATACGCGCATCTGCAATCCCCATCACCAATTTGCGCATGATGACCCGCTTCAGGTCGATGTGATAGCGCACCAAGCGAGCCGTTGGCAACACTTGACCCGTAAATTTCACCTCACCAGAGCCCAGGGCACGTCCGCGGCCGGGGCCGCCTTTCCAACCGAGAAAAAATCCCACCAACTGCCACATGGCATCCAAGCCCAAACACCCTGGCATCACGGGGTCGCCGGTAAAATGGCAGCCAAAAAACCATAATTCAGGGTGAATATCCAACTCAGCGATGATTTCACCTTGCCCGTACTTACCGCCTTCATCTGAAATATGCACAATACGGTCAAACATCAGCATGGGCGGTAATGGCAATTGTGCATTGCCCTCTCCAAACATCTCCCCGCGGCCACAGGCCAAAAGCTCTTCTTTGGTAAAACTGCTTTTTTTAGTCATCTAATTTAACGATTTTCACACAAAGCAATATTTTCGCCGGAAATTACATTTAGTGAAAGCTTTTTGTCGAAGATATACTATACAGACCTGTATACTTTTGCCATAAAAGGCGGTAACATTGTTAAAAATGTAACTGAATATTACAAATGATGTCACAGTCAAAACACTGTAAAAATCAGGTATCCGCGCGCTTTATGGCGCACGTGATTTACAAATCAGATACAATTTAAGTTTGATATTACTCAACTCCGGACATTACTCATCTCAGGAAATCAGGCATGCAAGAACAGCAATTAAACGATTGGCGTACGCACGCGCTCACCTTGGAAACTGAAGTCAATAAAGTGGTTGTCGGCCAGCAAAATCCAGTGCGCCTGATTACCATCGCCGTCTTCGCGCGCGGACACGTGCTGCTTGAAGGTGATGTGGGTGTGGGTAAAACCACCTTGCTGCGCGCCTTTACCCGCGGCATTGGCGGTGGCTATCAGCGGATTGAGGGCACCATTGACTTGATGCCGAATGACTTGGTTTACCACACTTATTTAGGTGAAGATGGCAAGCCACACGTCAGCCCAGGTCCATTGTTGATGTCTGGCCAAGACTTATCCATCTTTTTCTTTAACGAAATCAACCGTGCGCGTCCACAGGTGCACTCGCTGATGCTGCGTGTGATGGCCGAACGCACCCTGACGGCGTTTAACAAAGAGCACACTTTCCCGCACATGCTGGTGTTTGCTGACCGTAACCAAGTTGAACGCGAAGAAACCTTTGATATCCCTTCTGCCGCGCGCGACCGCTTTATGATGGAAATCCCGATTGTGGTGCCCGCTGCGCATGAGATCATGGAATCGCTGATTTTTGATACCCGATTCCATGATGTAGACCAGTTGATTAGCAACGTGCCCGCCGATATCTTGAAGTTTGACCAGCTAAACAGTTTTGCCAAGGTCATCCAAGAAAACATTCAAGCCAGCCCTGCATTGCGTAAATATGCACTTGACCTGTGGCTCGCCACCAAAGACCCGGTCGCCTACGGCGTCAAAGTTTCTAATGTGGACATGAAGCGTCTGGTACTGAGTGGGGCCAGCCCGCGTGGCATGGGTATGTTGTTGCGCGCTGCCCGAGTGAATGCATGGCTGAACAACCGCAGTGCGGTGGTGCCTGAGGATATTCATGCGGTGTTCCATGAAACCATTGCGCACCGTTTGGTCTTTAGCCCCGTGTATGAGATGCGCCGTACGGAGATTGCCCGCGAGCTGTTGACCGGCATTGTCAATGCCGTGGCTGCCCCCTAACTCAGAGCGACGTCTGAATGATGCAAGAAATCAAGGAATTCAGTTATCACACTGGCTGGCGCTCACGTTCGCGTCGTCCAGGGCGGCACAAGAGTAATCAACGTGGGATGGGCATGGAGTTTAGAGGCCACACCACCTTGTTGTCTTACCCTGACCCTAGACGCATTGATATACGCCAAACCATCCGAGACCCGATGGAACAGGTCTATGTGCGCATCTTTAACCAAAAGAGCGCCACCCCGGGGTTTGTCATGTGCGATATGTCTGGCTCCATGCAATACGGGACGCCACATACCAAGCTGGTGACGGCTGCCCATATCACGCGCTCAGTGGCGCAATCAGCCTGTCGCAATACTGACCCAGTCGGGTTTATTGGCTTTGATGATGACTTGCATGACGATTGGCTGTGCACCTTGTCTTCACGGCCACATAGCATGTTTGATCTGGCCAACCGCCTTGAAGACCATTTACCCAACGAGGTGGGTGCGGCGGCGTTTATTGAAAGTGTGCGACTGTTGCCGCGTGAACGTTCGTTAATTTTTCTGGTGTCAGACTTTCACATGCCTTTGTCGCAACTAGAAGAAGCGTTGTTACTGATGATACGTCACCACATTGTGCCGGTCGTGTTATGGAACAGTACCGAATACAAGCAACTGCCTGAGTTTGGCATCACCAGCATCAACGATCCCGAAACCGGAGAACGCCGCACCTTATTTATTCGTGCGTCGTATAGACAACGGATTCTGGATGCGTTTGCCGCTCGCAAACAAGCCATTGAAGATATTTTTATGCGATTTGATATGCAGCCCTTTTTTGTCGAAGACCAGTTTGACGCGGATTTGCTGACTGACTACTTCCACCAATTTGTGCCTGCTTAAGGAAACACACCCATGAATGCGCGCAACCGAATAATCGTTTTTTTCTTCGGCACCCTCTGGCTTTTACTCGCCGGGCAATGTTTTGCCGATGTTATCCTGCCTGACGTTGACCAAAAATTTGTGAGCGTCCAAGAGATTAATCCAAGCCGTGATGCTGGGTTTGTGGTGGGTGACAAGCTGCAACGCACCATGATATTGACGGTGAAGAAACCCTACGAATTGATCAAAGAGTCTTTGCCGATTGTGGGCTATGAGCACCGCTATCGCGGACAAGTGTCAGGCATCGAGCTCTCCGCCATTTCTGTCAAAGAAGACCAACAAAGCCAGCAAGCGGTGTATACCATACAGCTTGAATATCAAGTGTTTAAAACAGGCCGTGTGACCAAACCTGCAATATTACGCGGTGAAATCGTCAAGATTCGTCAAGCGGGCAACACGCAAGTGCGTCAATTTCGCATGCCTTCATTCAATTTTAGAATTTCACCATTGTCAGTGTATGGCGAAGTCAATTTGAAAAATGAGCTAAGCCCATATATTCCCCCATTGCAGTTGCGTGCCGATAAAGAATGGATGCTGTTGAAAGGCGCAGCTGCCTTATTGGGTCTGTGTTTACTGGCGTTATTGTATATTTTAGGCGCGCGCGCTTGGTTGCCTTATATGGGCGGCGCATTTGCCAAAGCCTATCGTCAGGTCAATCGTTTGCCAGAGGACCCTCAAGGCTTGCAACAAGCGATTACTGCAGTGCATCAAGCCTTGCATCAAGTGGCCGGCCACAGTGTGTTTGCAAACGGCATCAGCCGCTTTACCAGCGAGCAACCGGCATTTGCACCTGCAAGCAGTGAGATCGAACGCTTTTTTGCCTTGTCACACCAGGTGTATTTTGATCCCAACACGCCGCTGACCTTGGACTTACCCAATAAACAAGGGCTTAAACGCTTTTGTCGACATATGCGTGATTGCGAACGCGGCTTGCGTCCTGAGGTGCGTGCATAATGGCTTTCACGCATCCTTGGTTATTATGGGCGTTACCACTGGCACTGCTGCCCTTGCTGCTTGAACGCGCGCACAGCAAGCACTATTCTTGGATAGGCTTGCTGCCCCCTGACCCGCTGTCCAGCCTGATTGGCTTGCTGCTCAAAGTGTTTGCTGTAGTTAGCATCGTGTTTATTATTTTAGGACTGGCGGGGCCACACAGCTTAGAGCAGAAAATTCAACGTACCGGCGTGGGGGCCCAAATTGGCTTGGTCTTAGACCGTAGCGCCAGTATGGATGACCCGTTTGCAGG
>JAIXZQ010000221.1 GCA_027489475.1 Methylophilus sp. | reverse complement strand
GTTCCCTCGGTCAGAGTTACAGAACGATAACCGAAGGTCTCTAGCGTCCCCATCGCTGGGCAATCCTCGTGGCCTGAGCCCGCAAAGTAGAAACGGTCCGAATGCAAAATCGAGGTTATAAACCTTTGCTTCTCAACAATCCGGGTAGCGCTGCCAAAAAAGACGGCCCCTCTGTGGACCTCGGGGTCGGGAATTCAGCCTGAAGTGAAGGACTATCACGATATATTTCTCGATGAACCTTCTCTATCGGCTGCGAATTCTGATAAGTGCCGAAAGCCCAATATCCACTAGGTATCTCTTTTGAAGTATTCATATACACTCTATTCCGATACCAGCGCCAAAGCTCATACACTTCAAAATTATCCTTTGCGTAACGCTCTGTCATCGCATCACCGGTTGCACCCAACTTTGTGAAATGCCAGAAACGCAACGGATAGCTTCCATTAACCCAAATCTGTCCGTCATTGTCGATGGTAATTTTTCGATTGTTTAAATTCCAGCTCGCAACATTGTATCCTGGATCTCGTAAAATCTTAAGGTTGTCGAATAGAGCTGGTGCAAGATCGCACCATTTTTGATCAACAAACAAACCCAGCTCTCTCTTGTCATAACAAAAATTTTCCAACCGGTGAGCCCACCAATCGGCAAATCTAAGTCCATCACCCTTAGTGCGGATAGCAACGAATCCAAGATTGTAGGTCCCTGCCCACAGGGGTGTTATCTCATTGTCCCAGATTGCAGAGATAGTATCCTGGGGTTCTAATGTATGTGGTGTCAGGACCACATCATATTGTTCTAAAAGCGAAATCAACGGGTTCAGATCGTTGAATAAACAGGTGTCTGGATCCAAGTAAATGATCGCTTCAAAATCTAACCCACAAGCCCACTTCAAAAATGGACCTTTCACCGCAGTACACACTTCGACAACATCGTGTTTGAAGAGCCAAGACTGTAGATTCTGTATTCCAAGAGCCTCGGGCCAAACAATGCGATCAAAAGTTTCTTGATTCACATCAAAGTTCATACCCGGCGGGATCTCGTCCGTGATCAAGGCAACACAATGCCAATCAGGATGGAATTTTTTAATACTATCGAACAGAGTTCTGGCGCGATTTAAATAGGAGAATGTGAAGCTCGTATAACAAAGAACTTTCATTTTCACATTCCCATAACTTCAAGTGTCATTTTGCTGAAATTTAAGTCAAATTGTGGCGTAATCAATTCCGTAAGCCCAGAGATAGTATCTGAGTCAAAGAACCCAATCAGCTCATCTTCCGATGTAAATACTTTTCCCAGACCGGTCTCTTGGATAAAGGCCGCTACATTACCGCTATCTTTTAGGCATAACACTTTTGCGCCTGCTGCGACTGCTTCGTAAGCAACAAGTCCAAAAGTTTCCGGGCAGATAGAGGGGATAACGGCAATGTCAATCTCTGCGTCAGCAAGTGCTTTTATCATATTGGTTGTGCCATCCGGCTCGGGCTGAACGTTTACACGAGTAAAATTCATGCCAGCGCTGCCTCCGCTCCCAAAATGGTAAAAGCTCAAGTTCGGCCGATGTTTGGCGCGATCGGTTATCTCGGTAAAAATTGGCCAGCCCTTGTGTGAAGCCGCGTGCCCAACAAACGCAATCTTTGTATAGGAGTTATTCGCGGTAATTTTATTCCTATTATTTTTTACCAAGGTACAATGCGGAATTACATAGACTTTGTCAGGCACGTGCAGCCCTGCTTCAAGCCAAAAATCAAGCGCTGTTTGAGACGGTGAAATAACGACAGTCTTAAATCCTCGAAATATCCGACCAATTTCGTTCGGCTGATCAAAATTCCATCTAGCATACTCACACAGCTCATAGTCCGGCCTATCTCTGCGTGGAACCCCCCTAAACTTCACATCATTGATTAGGAGGTTCCAGTTATTGTAGATTGACGCATAGTCATGGACCCAAAAATATCCCGTCCGACAGCCGCAAGCGACCAGAACACTTTCTACAAAATCCATATTCTGGCCAAGCAAATTATGAATTATAAATCGGGCTCCGAGCTCCTGCTGATTATTCCTCTCCTTGATCGCTTGCTCAATCTCTTTAGCGTTAAAATAACCAGCAAATTCCCCATCCAACAATACACCAACAACAAAGTTGTCACAAAATGGATTCAAATGCGCCAACGCCAATGCCGGGAAAAAACTAATCTGGCTAAAGCCCTCTTGTTTTAACAAAAAGAACTCTCGCCGCATCAAGATCTGAACACCGCCTACATTGGCCATAAAATTATCATGTGAAAACACGAGGATAAGTCGATCGAGCGAGCTAATATTAGTGCTAAACCATTGTTCAAACCGAGAGATTGAACTGAGTGCTGGCGGACAGAAATGAAGCCTTGCTTCAGCTATCTTTTCATCAACGCTTTTGAGGTTTCCGAGAAGAGCATGTCGAAAGCCATTGGGGCTTTTTGCTAATCTACCTTCGAGTCGACCAGATACGACGTAATGGTAAAACGGATGCAATCTAGCATCAATCACATCAGGGGAATTCTTAATGTAATACGAGGTTGAAAAATAGGGACTGGGGTCGCGCAACTCACGCCAGCCTTGAAGCATAAAATGCTTCAAGGGGTCCACACCAGCAGTTCTTATATCAGGATATTGCTCCAAGTAGTATTCCGCGCTGAAGTGGGATGCCACAGCGGCTATTTGTTCTTTGGTCGGAGATCTAACTAAATCCAACCGAAGCTTCAGTTTTGCTGCTTCGCTCAAGTCAGGAGTTTGAGAATTTGTTACAGTAGTCACACTCTGAGTTGACGATTGGGCATTCATTTCGCCCTCTCCATTAGCAACATGAATTTCAGAATCGTCAATCTCAGGATCAAACGTTTCATGCACAACTTCATCGCGGGTGGGACCAAAATGATCGCAGCTTTGATTTATCGATCTAGCATCGATACTGTGAATGGCGCGACCCTCACTTCTTCCGTAGACCAGAAAGTGGAAAAGCGGCTCAAGTCCAGCAGACTTCACATCCGGGTTCTCAGCTAGGTATCTTTGGATATCAAACAATGCACTGGGATTTCGGTTTTCCTTCCAACCATGATGGTAATAATGCCAATATGGCTCAACTCCCGCGTTCGCAACGTCAGGATTAGAAAACAAATAAAATTCTGAACTAAATAAATCACTACCCTGAATTGCAACTCTAAATGCATCGTAGCTCCACGACATAAATAATTTCCACCTGATCTGCGAGAGATATTTCAACGCTCATATAGATGCGCTTGCGGGAATTTCCCTAAGATTTTGGATCCGCCGATGCGACTCTTCCTATGCGCTGTATAAGATGAGCGGAAGTAGAATTCAAGGCAGACGGACGAGCACCTTGAAGTTTTCTTAAGCTAAATTAATCCAAGATAGGTATTTTTGCTATTGTCACTAAAATCGTTGCTTAAGCGGAAATCGGCAAATAAAAAGGCGCAAAAAAGATCATAAAATTAGTGTCGGGGCAAACATCTATCATCATGCAATAAATGAAAGTCGGGAAGTACCGAATTTTCTAGTAAAGTGGAGGAAAACCGCCAACATTTTTTACCAGTGCGCATCCTTTTTGCATGATTTTGTTTAATTTTTGAGTTTGTGAACCTAGGTGCCATACGATTCATTAGCTAGCCAAGACAAAGTCGCAAATGATTGTGGCTCCAGACTCTGCGCTGGTATCGTGAGTTCCAATCCGCAAGTCCGGCGAAATCGGTGCTTCATAAGGCGCACTGACCCCTGTGAAGTTTGGGATTAAGCCTTGCTTGGCCTTGGCATACAGACCCTTTGGGTCTCGACGGGCGCACACCTCAACATCTGCATCAATGAACACTTCGACGAACCGATCGGCACCAACAATCGTGCGGGCCATTTCGCGATCCCGCGAGAAGGGCGAAATCAGCGCACAAATAACAATGAGGCCCGCATCAGCCATAAGCTTTGCTGTTTCTGCGGTGCGGCGCACATTCTCGACTCGGTCGGCCTCGGTAAATCCCAAATCTTGGCAAAGGCCACTGCGAAGATTGTCACCATCCAAAAGGGCCGTGGCACGGCCCTGTGCCCACAGGATTTGCTCCGTCAATTTTGCAATGGTGGACTTGCCGGCCCCAGACAAGCCGGTCAGCCAGATTATGCGCGCCTTCTGCCGGAAACGTTCAGCCCGCGTAGCGCTATCTATGGCGGCGGCGACAGGCGTAATATGGGCCGCACGGCGCAGGGCATGACGGATGAGCCCCACCCCGACCGTCGCATGGCTGATGGTATCGACAATCAGGAATGACCCGCATGCCCGCCCTTGCTGATAGGGGTCACACAAAATTGGCTGCGTCGTAATGAGATTGCATAGTCCGATTTCATTGATCGCAAGATCGTCGGCCGCGATTTTCTGGCCGGTCTCCAAACAGATCTTGTGGCGGATACGCGTTACTGATCCTTGGATCCAAGCCCCTTGCCCTTTGAGCCAGAAGCTGCGTCCTGCGGTAAGAGCCTGATCGTGAAACCAGATCAGGTCAGCGGCAATTTGGCTGGAGAATTCGGCTGGTAGTTCTTTCGTATGAACCCAATCGCCCCGACTTAAATCCACTTGTCGATCGAGACTGATTGAAACCGCGTCGCCCGCCACTACCTTCTCGACAAGCTCTCCAGCGCGATAAATGCTCGTGATGCGCGCGGGATGGGCTTCTGGTCCGATGATTATCTCTTGGCCTTGGTGCAAGCTGCCACTCAGTAGTGGTCCGGAATAGGCGCGCACACCATCTGCGGCGCGCGAGACCCATTGGATCGCAAGCCGTACTTGGGTTTGGTCGCTTGGCGGCACCGCCACTGAAGAAAGCCATTCTGCCAATGTAGGACCTTGATACCAGCCAAGCTCCGGTGCTCGACTAACCAGATTAGCGCCAAATGGAGCAGAGACTGGAACCAAGCAAAGCG